>SKWF01000302.1 GCA_007129085.1 Balneolaceae bacterium
ACATACTCGTTGATGCGAGACATCGCCGGCCAGTCCCCCTCCACGGCGATAAAATTAAACCCTTTCTCCTCAATCAGTTTTTTGCTCAGCTCCGCCCGCCACGTATAGAACTCCGATGTTCCGTGCGATGCCTCCCCCATTAATACCAACTTCTGCTGATCGATCTCCTCAAACATCGCCCCGAAATCGTCGGCCGTTGTAAATGGGTGAGCAAATTCTGATAGCTGTTCGGAAAGTTGCTGAGATTCAACGGACCCAATCAGGCCGGACCCGAATAAAAATATGGCTGCAAAAAGTAGTTTTACTGTTTTCATAAGGCGTGGTTTCTCTTCTGTTTGATGGTAAGCCTAACATAACAGATCTGCCACATATCTGCGAATTCACTCTGAAAGGAGACTTTGAAAAAACTTAAAGCAATACATTTCGACTTCCGCCTCGCCCCGAAGAATCGGGACCGGATAATACACCGGCTTACGCTCGGCGTGCGCTCAATGTGACGTTTAGCGTCATACTGAGGAACTCAGGGTGGAGGCAAATCTCGTCATGCTGAGCCTGTCTGCCGAATCCGTCGAACGGCGGAGCAGGCAGGCCTGTCGAAGCATATTGTGTTTCGTGCACTAAAATACTCTTCGACATTGCTCAGAGTGACGCTAAGCCTTGTCATGCTGAAACCTGCCCTACGGAACCTTGGTGCAGGCGGGCGCAATGAGGAGCGGAGCGACGAATGTAGTCGAAGTATATCTTTGTTTTTCAAAGCCTCCTGAAAGTTGATTGGTGCGCAAAAATATGCAGGCGTTCATCAAGCCGAAACCGAAACAAACTGCTCGCTGATTTCCCACAACTTTTTGCACGCCTCATCATCTGTCGCCACTTTTTTGGATGGTTTTATCGGCTTCGATTTTGCAAAATATCGACCGCTTTTCGATTCAATACCCGGCTCTGTACAGAGATAAATTGTCGTCTCTGCGCCCTCCTCGGGGGATTTGAAGAAAAACCGAAACACGTTAAATATCTTCGCAAAAAAGGAGTTCGAGTTGGCCGCAAAATTACTATTAATCACCCCGGGATGCAGGCTATATGTGGTGATATTCTTCCCCTCCAGCTCTTGGTTAAGCCGGTGCGTGAACATGATGTTGAACAGCTTGGAATTTCCGTACGCTCTGGAGGCAGAATACCCTTGTTTAAGCTGAATATTCTCGGGGTCGAACTCCCCGTACCGGTGCGCTTCCGATGCCACGTTTACAACTCGCGCACCCTCCGTTTTTTCGAGGAGAGACTTCAATTCTTGGGTAAGCAAAAAATATCCCAGATGGTTCACCGCAAAGGTCAGCTCAATGCCGTCGGGCGTCTCCTTTCGATCGCCATCAGGCAGAAACCCAGCGTTGTTCACCAGCCGATCCAGCCGCCCATAACTCTCCCTTATTTTTTCCGCCGCAGCGTGAATTTGATCCATATCAGCGAGGTCGCAAATCACGATGTCGGCGCGGTCGTTGCCAGTTGCCGAGACGATTTCATTCCGTGCGGCCTCCGCTTTTTCAGGATTTCGGCAGATCATCACCACCCTGTATCCCTCATCTAAAAGTGCCTGCGCCGTAACTTTTCCAATTCCCGAGTTTGCCCCGGTTACCACTGCAATTTTTGAATCCATATATAAAGATGCGATCTCTAAGTTTCCATTCAGCGGCAAAACCACATTGTCCGCCGCAACAGTTCCATTTTCGGCTTGATGAACGTCGTAAATACTCTTTAATGACTTTTCGAAACCCAATTGTAGTCATCCCGCACTGCCTTCCAAAGCGATAGCGCAAGGAGAGCAGGCTCAGCATAATGAGGCAAATTCCTCCCCTCTCGATACTGAAATAAATTCCAGCCTAAAACAAGACACGCGAAGTCTTTGGAGACTTCGCGTGTCTAAATCTATAGCGTGCCAAAATTTTGTATCAACTGCTTAAATTGGAGTAAAAGTTTATTCCTCCTCGTAAGCCGCTACAGCTTCATCCAATGTTTTATAGTGATCAAAAACGGTGATCAGTTTCGTAACAACCAATAGACTTTCAATCCGTTCGGATGCGCCGCAAATTTTCAGGTCACCACCGGCATTTCTCAGGCTTGTCATGGTGGTAATCATGGTTCCCAATCCGGACGAGTTCATAAAGCTTACCTTACTCAGATCCGCAACTACATTTGTTTTTCCATCATCAATCAGCTCCTGAATCTCATCTTTGAAATCCGAAACCGATGGTCCCCCCATAACTTTTCCCTTAAACGTAATGACAACGGTATTATATTTTTCAGAAAACGAGTAGTTCATAATCTCAACATTAAATTTATTGTTCCTTGATTTTACTTTACTTGAATGTGCTTAATATGGTCTTATAACTCTAATTTTTCAACCTTTAATTCTCATCGGCTCAAAAATAATAATCTGCTCTATTAGGAGCTGAACTATGAACTGATTTGCAAAAACCCCTTCGGCAATATAGATTTCCGTCTATTAACCTAAATCAAGATTATGAAAAATTTAGCCTCCCCGCTACTCCTTCTACTTCTGTTTGCCGCCTGCGGCCAGGAAATTTCCGAAGAGTATTCACACGATATTACAGAACTATTTCCTGAGATCTCCCTCTCCGAAGAACTCAATCTCTATGTTGATGAAGACGGCCAACCGGTCGACGGACACTACAGCACCACATTCGAAGATGGATCCGACCGTGCCGATATTACCTTTCGGGACGGGATGATTTCGGAGGGTGAAATTTTCAGGGAAGATGGATACCGCACCGTCGGCTACAGCACCGAAAACGGAATGATGACACACACCCTCTACGCCGAAGATGACCAACCCCGGCTCATCTCTGTTTTTGGGGATGATCTGTCAGACCGAAGAGAGTTCCACGTCTGGTACGATGACGGTACCCGTTTTGTAGAGTCTGACCAAACCATTAACCGGATGTGGTATGAAAGCGGACAGCTCCAGTCGGAAGTACCGCTTACAGACGGGCGAATGGATGGCAAGGCGGTTTTTTGGCATGAAAATGGAGAGATAAAAGCTGAAAATCACTTTACCGATGATGAAATGGACGGCACCTTCACCGAGTGGGATGAAGAGGGGAATATTGTTCGGGAGCGCGTGTACGATATGGGAGAGTTGGTGTCGGGGGAGTGAGTTTTTGTCTATTTCTTCATTAGTAAAGCATAGGGTTTTGAATAAATCATATAAAAATAGACCGTAGAAAAATGGCAAAACATCGGATCTATACCATGAGCTTCGCAAGTGTTTACCCTCACTATGTGGCGAAGGCAGAGAAGAAAAATCGGACGAAAGCGGAAGTCGATGAAATTATTCGATGGCTGACCGGATACAGCCGGGATGAGTTGGAGGCCCAACTCAAAAAAGAGACAGATTTTGAAACCTTCTTTGAAGAGGCTCCCGGCCTCAACCCTGCACGAAAATTGATCAAGGGAGTAGTTTGCGGGGTTCGGGTCGAAGATATCGAAGAGCCGACGATGCAGGAGATACGCTACCTGGATAAGCTGATCGATGAGTTAGCCAGAGGGAAAGCGATGGAGAAGATTTTGCGGGGGTAATATACCTCTCTATGCTATCAGATCTTATAAAGCTCTCCTGCACAACATTTACTTTTCCCACCCGGTGTCGAAGTTTTACAAAAGCAGAACTCTTTCAACAAAGGGGTAATTACATTTCTTCATTTACTTGATTTCTTCAAATGTAATTATCCCAATGGAAATACCTTGCCGTAAAACTGTAACATTTTTCAAAAACAATCCTCTTTATAAATAGACAGTCTAAATTCAAAGCTTGAGAGTTTGGTCCGATTAGACTGTTAATAGAGAAGTATTTGGGGCCTTTTTTAAAGGCCCAAATTAGTATAGTAATTCCAAATTTGAGAGAAAGAAAATGAGAGGTAAAACCAGAATTGCATCCGCTTCAGAGATTCTACAGCAAAACATTGAAAACGTAGTTCAGGTGGGAGAATGGGCTCGTTTAATGGGATATGAATGCCCAAAAAAGTTTGCCCGGCAATTTTTACGACACTACTCTGTAAGGCCGCAAACATACCTAAAATACCTACGCCTGAAACACATTTCAACAGATCTGAGAAACGAAAATAGATCCAACTTTGAGGTAGCCCGTAAATACGGCATACCGGATGAAATAGCACTCAATAAATTCATCAACTATCATCTAAATTGTTCTCCTACCGACCTTAAAAGCATGCCTCAAAATCAATTAGAAGAAAGGGTCGAAAAATTAGGTAGTAATATTCGGTAGTGAAGTTAGGTAGTGAAAAATATCGTTTTTATATAAATAATAGTGAATCAAATAGGCTTGTAGTTGATACTGAAATGTACACGAAGGCCTGTAGACAAGAGAAACCAGTCAACCTGAGGCAGAAACATGTTAAAAACAGCAATGGAATTTTTGTCCGACACCCTTAAGTATGCGTTGGAACTGGATGAAAATGATATTTCTGTTGACAGCCTCCAGGTTTTACAGGAAGGAGGAATAGATGGAATTCTGCTTTCGCTTCTCAACATAGAAGAAGAATCTACACTGAAAAATTCTCCTCACCACTTCGTAAAGGAAAAAGATAATGGGGAGAAAGAGCTGCTCCATCAAATCCCTCCCCTCTCATTAAACCTCCGAGTGGTTTTTGCGTTTAATTGTGATAATTACATCAAATCTATAAGGAAGCTATCCCGAACAGCTAACTACTTTCACCAAAATTCATGGTTCGCACCTGGAGAAACACAGGACATTATCCAGACAGGTCCACCCGGAAAGTTAATTATGGATATGGAGAGTCTTTCCCTCGAGCAGCTTAATCACATCTGGAGTATTTCGGGGGGTGTGCATTACCCGGCGCTTTTTTATAGGGTGAGACTTATAGAGCTCGAGCAGGAAGAAGCGGTTGAAGCTGAACACGTTGAAACTGTAAAAGTAAATCCCGATGAAGAGGAGCCAGTAAGCTTTTTATCACCTGCACACATGAAAAAACATCTTAAGGAAAAAAAGAAAAACGGAGATTAATATATGTCGAATTATAGAACACCCGGGGTATACATAGAAGAAATTCCTTCTTTCCCCCCATCCGTCGCACAGGTAGAGACCGCCATTCCCGCATTTATCGGTTATACAAAAAAAGGACCGGATGAGCCTACTCGAATCAGCTCGATGTTGCAATATCGAAAAGTATTTGGCGGGCCAAAATTGGAAATCGGGGAGTTTGAAATTGATGATGATACACTTAAACCCCCTAATATTCCAGCCACGCCTGAATACCGGCTTTACTATACCCTTGAAATGTTTTTCGCAAATGGCGGAGGGGACTGCTATATCATATCAGTAGGAGATTATGATGACGGAATAGATGAGTCCGATATGGAAGAGGGATTGAAACTGTTGGAAAAAGAGGAAGTACCTACCCTGATACTTTTACCGGATGCCTACGACGAACCATACGAGCTCTATAAGAAGGCCCTTGCTCAATGTGCTGATCGGAAAGACAGGTTTTTGATATGTGATGTAAATCACGTGGATGAAGATATAAATGCCATCTCTACATCTGCTGATGACTTCAGGGACGGAATCGGGTCAAACGACTTGCTGTTCGGTGCGGCCTATTATCCCAACTTGAAAACTACACTCACTCATCAGTACAGAGAAGATGAAATAGCAGTTGAGGTAGGAGATGTTGATATGACATTGCGCCATTCTGATGAAACCATCGAAGATGACGATGACATGAAAGAAAAGTCCCTGTATCACGCTGATAATGGAAACTACAGGGATAAGTACAACCTAATCAAAAAAGAGATCGACTCCGTGAAGTTGGTTCTTCCACCGAGTGGCGCAATCGCCGGTGTTTATGCACGGGTTGATAACTCAAGAGGCGTCTGGAAAGCCCCGGCCAATGTTTCCCTGAATCGTGTATCGGCGCCGGAGGTGAAAATCGATGATAATGACCAGGAAGATCTGAATGTAACCCAATCGGGCAAATCGATTAACGCCATTCGAAGCTTTAAAGGCAAAGGCGTGTTGGTTTGGGGCGCAAGAACACTGGCCGGAAACGACAATGAGTGGCGATATGTGTCTGTAAGGCGATTTTTCAATATGGTGGAGGAGTCTGCCAAAAATGCCTCCGAAAAATTTGCATTTGAACCGAACAATGCCGACACCTGGATGAAAGTGAAAGCAATGCTGGAAAATTTCCTAACAACACAATGGAGATCAGGTGCGCTGATGGGAGCCACGCCCGAAGAAGCCTTTTTTGTAAATGTGGGACTCGGCGAAACTATGTCTGCCGAACAAATACTCGAAGGACAAATGATTGTAGAAATCGGAATGGCTGTAGTCCGACCGGCTGAATTTATCATACTCCGGTTTTCTCACAAAATGATGGAGTCCTGAGCCGGCCGATTGAAAATGAAACAAAGAACGTAAACCAAGCATAATACTATGAACTACAGAACACCTGGTGTTTACATTGAAGAAATTTCCACATTGCCTGCATCGGTTGCGCAATCCGAAACTGCTATTCCGGCATTTATTGGATATACCCAAATCACAAAACAAACTGATGGCGAGTCATTGATTAACGAGCCGGTCAGAATAGGCTCGATGATGGACTATGAAAAAATCTTTGGCGGGCCTCCCCTGCAAGAATTTGAGGTAACCCTTGAAGAAGACGAGCCTCATAAGCCAGAAACTGTTGAGTTTAAGGATGAAGAATCTCCCTTCCTTATGCATCATGCCCTGAACATGTTTTTCGCCAACGGCGGCGGTTCCTGCTACATCGTTTCCACCGGTGGGTATGTTGATGATGATGATAATCCTCATGTCCCAGATTACGACGAATTAAAATATGGGCTTGATGCCATCATAAAAAACGATGAGATCACACTGGTAGTGATTCCTGAAGCAGGCAGCTTGTCACACAAGAATCAGCACGAACTTTATGAAGACGTTCTTTCTCACAACAAAGGGCAGGTTAACCGCTTTGGTATTTTCGACGTTAGAAAAGATGATGATGATGCCTCTGATTTTCGGGATGAAGTTAGCTCCGGCCCCATGGATAAAGCCGCAGCCTATTATCCCCACCTGAAAACCACGATTCGGTATCCATGGCAAAAAAACGGGGTACACTTTTCAGGTGGCCCTTTTGATGGTTTGAGCTGGCAGAAAGTTGATTCCGTATATCAAGTTCTTGAACTCAAAAAGCAGTTTAAAAGATTAGAAGAGAAGGTCGAAAAAAACAAACAGGAAAGTAAAGATGCCTTATCAGATGAAGTAAAATCGCTTTACAAAAGCGGGCTAAAACACTCACAAAATGCATTTCAAGTCATCAACGAGGCGGCTCTTCTAATTGAGGATGAGTCATTCGATGTTGATGGACCTGAAGACTTTCTTGACGAAGTGGATGACAAAGGTCTCTTCGACGACCTTAGTGAAGATGATAAGAAGTTGGATTTACTTAGTGATATTGCCGGAAATGATGGGAATAAAGGCAAAAGACAAGATGCTTTAGATGTTTTAGTACAAGCGCTTGGAAATGCTGAAGATGAGTTTGATGAAATCATCAATGAAATTACCCAATTATCCGGCAACGAGAAGGAGGAGATTGAAAATTACTACACCAGCGATTTTAACTCTGCCTTAAACACCCTTTTGGATGAGAAAAGACTCACCATGCCCCCTTCATCGGCGATCGCAGGAGTTTATGCCAAAGTAGATGCCGATCGCGGTGTCTGGAAAGCACCCGCCAACGTGAGCCTGAGTAGGGTAAGTGCCCCTTCCGTGAAACTTACCAAATCAGAAAACGACAGGCTGAATGTTGACACCCAAAACGGCAAGTCGATCAATGCCATCCGATCTTTTCCCGGCAAAGGCACTGTTGTTTGGGGTGCCCGTACCCTGGATGGCAGTAGCAATGAGTGGCGATACGTATCTGTCCGACGATTCTTCAATATGGTAGAGGACTCCGTAAAGAGTGCCTCGGGGCGCTTCGTGTTTGAGCCAAACGATGCGAACACCTGGGTAAAAGTAAAAGCAATGATTGAAAATTTTCTTACAACGCAATGGAGATCCGGCGCCCTGATGGGATCGAAGCCGGAGGAGGCCTTTTTTGTGCATGTTGGCCTTGATGAAACCATGGATGAGAAAGATGTACTGGAAGGGCGAATGATTATTGAGATAGGTATGGCTGTTGTTCGACCCGCTGAATTTATCATACTCCGGTTTTCTCATAAAATGATGGAGTCTTAAACCAAGATTTTCATACCCAACAAAATTTTTTAACCAGAAACAAAATCAACCATTATGAGCGACTATCCTCTTGTAAAATTTCATTTTTCGGTAGAATGGGGCGGAACCAAAATCGGCTTTACCGAGGTTTCCGGCCTGGACATCGACATCGAACCGATCGAATACCGCCACGGCGCCAGTCCTGAATACACCCCTACGAAAATGCCAGGACTAGTAAGTTACAGCAATATCACGCTGAGACGAGGCTCGTTTAAAGGGGACAACGAGTATTACGAATGGATGAACAGCGTGAGAATGAACAAAATTGAACGGCGTGATATTACCATAAGCCTACTCAATGAAGAGCACGATCCCATGGTGGTGTGGAAGATCAAAAATGCCTGGCCGGTTAAAATAGAATCCACCGACCTGGATGCCGACGGCAACGAAGCCGCAATCGAGACGCTTGAACTGGCACACGAAGGATTAACCATCGAGTACACCTGATGTCAGACAAATACCCGCCAGTCAGCTTTCATTACATCGTCTCCTTTAATGGAATAGGCGATAAAACGATCGATACGCAGTTTCAGTCGGTCTCCGGTTTATCGGTAGAGATGGACACGGAATCAATAAATGAGGGCGGTGAAAACCGTTTTGCCCACCAACTGCCTGGCCGTGCATCCTACACAGACCTTGTTTTAAAACGTGGTTTTGCAAAGGATTCCGATCTAATCGGATGGTTTCGTGACACATTCGAAAATATGATTATTAAGCCGGTTACCATCGATATCAGCCTCCTGAATGAAGAGCATGAGCCGCTTGTGTCCTGGAACATCGTTCACGCATGGCCAAAGAAGTGGAGCATGTCTGATCTGGATGCCGAACAAAATGCCATTGCAATCGAAACGCTTGAAATGCATTACCGCACGTTTTCGATCAGCAGCTAATGTATTGACTTTTTAACGATCAATTAATTATTGACAAAAATGCCCATTGAGATCAAAGAGTTGAACATCCGTGTAAATGTTGGTTGCAACGACAACGACTCCGGCCCGGATCCTGACGAACCGGAAAACGATCAATCCTCTTCAGCCGGAAATATTGATAGAGTAGTAGAACAGTGCGTAGAGCAGGTTCTTGAGGTAATAAGAAAGCAGGATCAGCGGTAATGAGTGAAAATTGTAACACCAATTATTATTCCACATGAGTGAAGTGCTAAAAATGACGATTATGGGATTTTCAGACCCGAAGTTTTCGGTAAAAGCATTAATACCCCCTTTTACCGCTCATGTTAACCCGGATTCTTACACACAATCCACTTCGATCTGCTACTCCGACGAGCAGGCACCGGGCACCAGTTCAGGTAGTGAAAAGCAAAGCCATACAAAATCCAGGGAAATGTCTTTTGAACTGCTTTTGGATCGTACCGGTGCCCTTGGGCATACCCAGCCCGGACCAATAGGGGTGGAAAAAGATATCAAACATTTTAAAACCCTCACTCTCGAGTACGACGGAAAAATCCACAAACCTCGCTACCTGGTACTGCTGTGGGGCACACTTATTTTTTACTGCCAATTAAAAAGCCTCAGTGTTGAATACAAAATGTTCAACAAAGACGGTATTCCCGTTCGTGCCGTGCTGAAAACCAAATTCAAAGAATTTATAGAGATAAAACTTCGCACAATTTTTGAACATAAAAGCTCACCGGATCTCACCCACGTGCGCACAGTGAAGGAAGGAGATACTCTGCCCATGCTGTCCCATGAAATTTACGGTGATTCCGGTTACTACATGGAAGTGGCACGAGTCAATAACATCGTCAATTTCAGAAATCTGGAGCCCGGGCGTGAAATAAAATTTCCACCTATTGAAAAGCTGGAGTCTGACTGATGATGAACGGAACTTTGAACCGCGATAAATCGACCGACCTCGTTACATTTGAACTGTTGGTGAATGGTGTACCGCTGCCCCAAACGGTAGAGGTTTTTTCTATCGATATCTGGAAAGAATTGAACCGGATTCCCCGCGCCAACATCGTAATCCTCGACGGTGATCCTGCGGAAGAACGCTTTAAGGTTAGTGAAGAAGACTGGTTTATTCCCGGTAACGAGATTGAAATCCTGGCAGGATATCATTCCGACAACCAGCGAGTGTTTGGTGGTATCGTTACGACCCACTCCATCAAGGTGCGACAAAACGGAGCAAACCGGCTTATCGTGGAGTGTTGCGATAAGGCGGTACAAATGACCACCCTGCCAAAAAGCCGTTATTTCTACGAAGTGAAAGAGAGTAACCTGTTTCGTGAAATAATTCAACAATATAATGGGTTGAAGGCTGATGTTGACGACACCGGTTATACTCATAATGAGTTGGTGCAGTACCAGTGTACAGATTGGGATTTCATACTTAACAGAGCAGATGTAAACGGCATGTTTTGTAGTGTTGACAGAGGTACAGTCGCCATAAAAAAACCTGATTTTACACAGAGCCCGGTCCATAAAGTCGTTTTCGGCAGAAACCTCTTTGAAATAGATGCCGGCATTGACGCATCCACACAACTTTCCGGTGTGAAGGGCACCTCATGGGATTTCTCAAAAACAGAGTCCTCCGGTATGGATGCTTCTTCTCAAAATCCGGCTTCACCCGGTAACATAGAAAATTCTGACCTTTCGGAAGTCTTAGATAACCGTGAATGGATATTACGAAGCGGCGGTAAAATTCCTGTTGAATTGATGCAGGCCTGGGTTAACGCAAAGCAGATGAAGCATGAACTTGCAAAGGTTCGCGGCCGGGTTAGAATTGAGGGTGCTGAACTCTCCCCCGGCAATATCATTTCACTTAAGGGGCTCGGAGACCGCTTTAATGGCAATGCATTTGTAAGTGGCGTAAAACATTCAATCGGCGGTGGCGAATGGATGACTGATATCCAGTATGGCTTATCCCCGGAGTGGTTTGCGGAACAGTATAAAATATCATCTCAGCCTGCATCGGGTCTGCATGCTTCTATCAGCGGCTTGCATGTGGGTTTGGTAACCCAGATTCAAGATGACCCTGATGGTGATGAACGAATTATGGTGCGGCTGCCAATCGTAGATGCCGACGATCAAGGGGTATGGGCACGACTCGCAACGACCGGTGCAGGCAATGGACGCGGTTTGGTGTTCAGGCCTGAAATTGGTGACGAGGTAATCGTCGGTTTTGTGGACGACGACCCTAACCAGCCTGTGATTTTGGGGTCAGTTCATAGTGCAAATAACCCCTCTCCGATTGAAGCAGATGATGAAAACCAAGAAAAAGGGTGGGTAACCTTCAGCGGAATTGAATGGAAAGTCAATGAAGAAAAACCATCGCTAAAGGTAAAGATGCCATCCGGCCGGGCAGTTAAAATGGATGATGATGAAGGGAAAATACAGTTTAAAGATGGAGAGGGTAATAAAATCACCCTCAACTCAGATGGTATAACCATTGAAACAACCGGGGATCTGAACCTAAAGGCGGGCGGTGATATCAATATTAACGCCGGGACAAACCTGAATGCGGAGGCCAATGCCGGTTTCACGGCAAAAGGGAGCGGCTCCGCAGAAATTTCGTCAAGCGGGCAAACCGTTGTTAAAGGCTCCCTGGTGCAGATAAACTAAAATTTCAAAATTATCATAGTTCTATATTTATGAGTCTTGCAGCCAGAGTTACTGATATGCACACCTGCCCGATGACAACGGGCACAACTCCACATGTTGGCGGGCCGATTATGCCCGCAGGTGCTCCAACGGTATTAATTGGTGGCATGCCTGCTGCCCGAATGGGTGACATGGCTGCCTGTACCGGTCCCGTGGACAGCATCATTCAGGGGTCATCAACAGTGTTAATTGAAGGAATGCCTGCCGCACGAATGGGTGACGCTACGGCTCACGGCGGATCCATCACCGCAGGAGAAGCAACCGTTCTGATAGGAGGTTAATTATGGAAACGAATCCAGACTTTACAGGGCGTGGATGGAGCTTCCCTCCAGAATTTGACAAATCAAAGAGGGGCGTGGCTATGACGACCGGCCGTGAAGACATTGAACGCAGCCTGGAAATTCTATTAGGCACTATTCGCGGCGAACGTGTAATGCGCCCTGATTACGGTAGCAATCTTGATGAAATGATGTTTGAATCATTTGATCAATCAATGAAAACATACCTTACTCAATCCCTTGAGACCGCCATTTTGTATCACGAGCCACGCATAGAACCCCTGAGAGTCGAGTTGGATGATAGCGAAATTTATGAGGGTAAAATCCTCATTGAAATTGAATATAAAATCCGCTCAACCAATTCGCGGTTTAACATGGTTTATCCATTCTATATCGATGAAGGATCTGAATTATAGACAATACACACATGAGTAAAAGCTGTGAACATACCAACCCGCTATCGCGCCAGGGAACTTCCCAGTCCGATAGAGATTCTGCAGCACTGAGTCCGGAAAAAGTAAAACTGCATGATCTTGGGCCAAACGAATGGATGGAATTCGCAGAAGAGTATGCTAAGCATGTAAACTATTATTCTCCCGGGAATATACAGCAACCTTCCGGAGACTGGCAGAATTTTTTTGAACAACGACAAGAGAGCCTCAACATCTCCGCTGATTATACCGGTGGAGATACTGATCCCTATTTAGGGCTTTTTATTGCGTTCCTGAAGCTTCTGAATTTCCCGCAAAAAAGCCTGAATGAGCTTCCCAGAAAGCACCTGAACTATTACTACAGGGATGTACTGCGCCTTAAAGAGAAACCGTATCGGCCAGACAAGGTTCATGCCCTTTTTGAACTCGCTAAAAATGCCCGTGACACCCTGGTTGAAGAAGGGACTTTACTGGATGCTGGAAACGACACCGACGGGAACCCTCTTCGTTACAAACTTACCTCTCCGCTGGTTGTGAATCATTCAAAAGTGGAAGCTATAAAGTCGGTTTTTACAGATGACGGATTTTTAAGATTTGCACACAACGCCCGTCACCCTGAAGGGAAGAATGATAATCCTGATGAACAGACGACGTGGAGTGCCTTCGGAGATAAAAGCTGGCAAAAAGCCGATCTATCTTTTTACATGGCTTCCCCCGTACTATTTCTGAAAGAGAGCGAGAGAACCATTACAGTGAGGTTGAAATTTGATGACACGACTGATTTTTCCGGGATTGAAATGAAAGCAGCAGTTACCACAGAAGAAGAGTGGCTTTCATTCGATAATGTTTCGCCAGAGGTAAATGATAAAGAGATCAAACTGGACATAAATCTAAAAGCTGATGATGACCCGGTTACCGGATATGATGAAAAGGTTCACGAAAGCGGCCTGAAAACGGATCACCCGGCTCTTAAAATCACCTTCACCGACCCTGAAGATTACACGTTGATCCGAGACCTGGAACTGGAGGAAGCAACCATTTCTGTGGAAGTAAAAGAAGTAAAAACCCTGCATTTGCGCAATGAGCTTGGAAACCTGGATCCATCGAAACCATTTATGCCATTCGGGCCCCAACCAAAGATTGATTCAAAACTAAGCGTTGCTTTTGACGAAATGGCTGGAAAGCCGGTGACTAATATCGGGCTGAATTTACACTGGTTAAACCTCCCTGATGATTTTACAGATCATTACAGCGCCTACGAAGACTTGATTGAAATGCCTCTAAAAATGACAATGAAGGCTACTTTTGTACCGATTGAAGAAGAACCAAATAACTTTCAAGATAGATCAAAAGCTTCATTCTCGAAATATTTCAGACACTCCCTGAAACCGGGTAGTGGACCTCACACCCCCTCCCTTTACCAACACACTCCTCAAGCTGATGAAGTGCTTAAGAAAGAGTTTGTTGATCAAATTAAACCTATTTCTGAACAGAAAATACCAGTAAAAGAAGACCCCAAAGACCCACTTCGAAAGGAATATAAAGTAGATGTAAATTCAAATTATAGCGATTCAAAAGATCCTTTTAAGCTATTTCCAGATGATAGTACCGTTACTAATATTAAAATAAGCGGTGCGCCAGTAGCCACCAGCGATCCAAACGTAGACCTAAGGCTTAAAAAATCATTTTTCCACGACCTCTATCCGAAAGTTTACTTGAAGGCTACTATCAATGCAGATGGTAACATAGAGGCGGACGACATACCCAACCCACCCTATACACCACTTCTGGATGAATTAACTCTTGATTACACAGCCGAAGTCACAATTGATACAGACACTTCTGGTTATGCTGCAGAAGATGCGAAGATTACTCTTTTCCGACAGCATCCCTTCGGCACAGAACATGTAACAGAGAGAAACCCATCGCTTCTCCCGGATTATCGAGAAAATTCGCTATTTATCGGTCTTAAAGGTCTCAAACCGGGCAACAATCTCAACCTGCTTTTCCAGGTAGATGAAGGGAGCGAAAACCCCGAACACAGCCACTTCGAAGATGGAGAAGAACCCAAGTGGTGGGTGCTGACCAGTGACAAGTGGCATGAGCTGGAGGGAAGCGCCATCGTGCGGAACAACACCAACAACTTTCTGAGGTCGGGAATCGTGGAGCTGCAAATTCCGCGTGAAGCCACTCATGAGCACAGCCTTATGCCTTCCGGTCTTTCCTGGCTTTGCATCCGCCTAAAGGAGAAAAAACAGACCGATTCTGTTCCGAAGTTTATCAACATACACGCACAGGTGGCTGAAGCTGTTTTTGAGGATAATGAGAACGGTAAAGACCACCTCGAAAATTCATTGCCGGCAGAGAGTATCAGTCAACTCGTGTACCGCAGATCTTCTGTGAAATCCGTAGAACAGCCTTATTCGTCGTTCGGAGGGGCTCAACCTGAATCATCCGCCTCTTTTTACAGGCGCGTTAGCGAGCGGTTGCGGCATAAAAATCGCGCTGTTTCAATCTGGGACTATGAACACCTGGTTCTGGAAGAGTTTTCTGAAATCTACAAGGTGAAATGTCTGAATCACACCCAAAGCAGCGGGGATAATCTCAACCAGCTTGCACCCGGTCAAATCACGCTGGTGCTTGTACCAAAGCTACCGGAAAGCAGTTCTCCAGCCCGCTTTTACCCGAAGGCAAGCCAGGACCTGATGGACAGAGTGCACAATTTTCTTAAACCAAAAATGTCTCTGCACACAAACCTTCATGTTGTAAATCCGGATTATGAAAAAATCTCCTTTGAGTTTGGAGTAAAATTCAAAAGCGGCCTTGATTTTAATTACCACAAAAACCGCGCTGAAGAAGACCTGAAAAAACTGCTTACGCCCTGGATGTTCGACCACTCAGAGGAAATCCGCTTCGGCGAATCGTTCTACAAGTATGAAATTATTCACTACCTGGAAAGCCTCGGTTATATAGAATTTGTAGAAAAGTTCAGCATGGTGCATATACCAGCAGCGGGCGGTGCAACAGAATCAAGCCATGTGAGTCCAAGCCATCCGGCAGCGATTTTGGTATCTGGCAACCATGATATTGAACCTGCAAAAGAGTGTTGATATGGAATCAGTGAAGATCAAAAAAAATATCAGAACCGATGATGATCGCGACTTCGAATTTCTGCGAAGTGAAGGGTTGAAATACATTGAAGACCTGAGCAGAAAGTTGTGGACCGATTACAACTCGCACGATCCCGGCATCACTATCCTTGAGGCGCTTTGTTATGCAATAACAGACCTCGGAAACCGCACTCGTCTGCCCGTTCAGGACCTGATTGCTGAAAGCAACGGCGACACATCCACCACCCTGCCCCCTGCCAAAGAGATTTTAACCACTGCCCCTGTTTCAGAAACCGATTACCGTAAGCTCTTCATCGATATTGAAGGAGTAAAAAACGCATTTATCCGGCCATCAAAACATCAGAAAGTATATACCCACTGCCTCAGAAAAAAAGAGTCGGAAAAGGGGATTCTGAAAGGAAAGCTCAGCTATGAAAAAAGCCTGGGAAAGCATTACAAACAAACTGATGAATTTCTGTTAAAGGGCCTTAACCGAATCCTGTTTGAGCCGGACCTCTCGGTTCAAATGATGGAAGAGTCGGAAAAAGAGAAGGAGATCGAACGCATCAATGAGCAGATTCGGAAAAAATATCATGCCAACCGCAATTTGTGCGAAGACCTTTACGAAGTAAAACAAGCAGAGGCTCTCGATATACTCGTTTGTGGAGATATTGAAATTGAAGACAGTGCCGATGCTGAAGTGGTGATTGCGGAGTTTTTCTTCCGGGTTCAGAAGTATCTTTCGCCCCCGGTAAAACGATATTCACTGAATGATCTTCTGGAAATGGAGATGCCTGTTGAAGAAATTTTTGAAGGGCCGGTTCTGCAAAACGGATTTATTTTAGATGAAGAGCTTGAGCAAGCCAATTTTCGCGACAGCATCCACCTCTCTGACCTGATCCGCATCGCAAAAGAGACACACGGCATTAAAACCATCCGCCACCTTCGCATGAAGCAGTGCCTAGATAAAGATAACCCTGATGGCTGTTCAGAAACCAAAGAACAAGAAAATGAATGGGCTCTATGCTTTCCGGCCGATCACGAGAAAACCCTACGTTTAAAGCTGGCTCCTTCCATCCATCGCACCAACCTTTTTAAAGATGTGGTGCCTATGCCTGCAGACCCGGAAACGGTAAAGGAAAAGCTTCTCCAGAAACAGCTTGCCGCTGAGAATAAACTTCGACCCGGTTACGAAAACCTTTCGGTTGAGAAGGGGACTCCACAAGGCGCCGGTTTTTTCAGTACCATTCAAAACGATCTTCCCGATATATACGGTACCGGGCCAAACGGTCTCTCGTCTAAACTCCCTCCGAAGCGCCATGCCAAGGCGTTACAACTGAAAAGCTATCTACTCTTTTTTGACCAGATTTTGGCTACTTATTTTGGCCATCTCAAAGAATTTGGACTGCTTTTATCCCCTTCGGAATCTGGATCAACCTACTTTCATAATCGCATAAATAATGTGCGCAGTTTCGAAGAGCTCGTAGATTCCGTCACCGATTACGATGATGACGTGAAAGAAGTTCTTGCCGGCCTGGACTCACCAAAAGAGCGGAAGAATAAATTTTTGGACCACCTGCTCGCACGTTTTGCAGAAGAAGTGAGCGACTATGCATTTATGTTGATGAATGATGAGATGAAAGCTGAACGGTTGTGGCATAAAAGCGAGGTACTGGAAAACTACCCGGAGATGAGTTACCGGCGGTTTCAATCATTCGATTTTTACTGCGATGACTGTGCTGCCTGGAATACGGATAACGTAGCCGGGCTTAAAAAACGACTGGCCAGGCTGCTTGGAGTACGCGGCATCAACCGTGAAAACCTGACAAACTATCGTTTTGAATTGGCGGAAGATAATACGGAAGAGTGGAGCTGGACCCTGAAAAATGATGACGGTGAGATACTCCTGGTAAGCCCGAAGACGTACGAAAACCGCCGCGAAGCTCACGATGCCCTTTGGGCTGCGATTAGGCTTTCTGATGACCAGAAAAATTACTCGGTTGAAGATTCTGATGACGCATACCGCGTCAAACTTCACAACGAAGATGGTGATTCCATTGCAAAACTTGAGAATGATTATCCCGTTGAAGAAGATGCCCGGTCCGGAATTGAGTCCATATCATCGGCCATGGAGGCGAAGCAGCTCGAAGAGGGGGTTTTCCTGTTTGAGAATATTCTGCTCCGCCCAGATCCGGATGACAGCGAGGCGGATAAAAAATTTATGAAGATTTGTATGAGTTCAGAATGCACTCAGTGTCCGCCGAATGACCCCTATTCCTTCCGGCTGACCGTCGTTCTGCCAGGGTGGCTCAAACGATTTTCAAACATGTATTACCGTGAGTTTGCTGAAAAGGTAATTCGAACTGAAATCCCCGCCCACATAGTAACACGAATTTGCTGGATCGGGTATGGCTCTGACGAAGAGATTGACGTGCCGGAGATGAAGCAGCTTGAAGAGCTTTATAAAAACTGGCTTACCCACAAAATGGCCCATCCCGGGAAACAGCACGAAAACGAATATCTGAAACCTTTGGTCGATGCCCTGCACGACCTTCAAACCATTTACCCGCAGGGACGTCTTCACGACTGCCAGGACACCGATGAGCAGCATGCATCGATTGTGCTGGGAAGATCAACCATTGGTGAAATCAAAGAGGAGAAAAAGAACGATGAATAATTATCTGAAAAATCCGCCACCTGTTTACAACCGATTTATCAATAACCAGGTTTTGACTGAGTCGCAGCTTAATTCCGTGCTGAACCACCTGAATTACCAGGACAAAGCCACGCGGGTTGATTTAACCGGAGTGGGTATTGTCTGCGGGCTGGAAATATCACGGTCTGGCAACAAAATATCACTTACAAAAGGCGTGGGCATTACCACCGACGGAGATTTGATTCAGATAGATGAAGAGGGTGATGAAGACAAAAAAGATTATGAATATTTCAGGAAATTCAGTGACTCCAACGCTCGATACAGCCGTTTTATCCGAGACGAAAAAACTATGGACCTTTGGGAACTCACTAATGATGCGGATTCCTCGGATGTAAAACCTCTTAGCGATTTTAAAGGGGAAGCAGGGATTAGTTTAGACTCTGCAGTTGCTGTTCTCTACCTGGAGTATTATCACCAGGAACCGGAGGACTGCTCGCCCGTTGACTGCAATTCCCAGGGTAAAGAAGTGATTAACCGACCCAGATTACTGCTCATTTCTCCGGAGGATGCGGAGTCCATTATTCAACGTGATTCCATCCACACCCAACTTCTGGATGAAAAGCTGGAATCCATAAAAGAAAAGCTGCATCCAATTCGTGTGCCCCGTGTAATTCACTCCGATAAAGAAAAAACATTGGATCGATTTGCAGCGGCTTACAGGGGAAAAACAGATTTTGCGTTGATTAGAGATCAGTTAGAGATGCTGGACCGTTTGCCTCTTTTCAATGGCCAGTTACCAAATGTGGATGTGTCAGCCAAACTTAGCTCCATACCTCAGGATGTAGATCAACCGCAGTATCATTACGATTTTTACCGTGATCTGGCCGCACAACTGAACGAAATCACCAATTTCCTTCGGCAGAATATTTCACTGTGCCGCCCGGACGTCGAAGCGTTTCCTAAACACCTTCTCATAGGAACACTGCACAGAAGAAAGCATGATTTCAGACACGGATTTTATCCGTCCCCTGCACTCAATCACCCAGTGGATATCGAGCGGATTCAAACTGCCTTTCGACGGCTTAAGCTGATGATACGTGATTTTAAACCCGCTCCTCAAAAAGAGGTGAAAATCACTCCATCTGTTTCGGATGACTATCCGCTTAAGGATCGTGCTATTCCCGTCTATTATAATTTAGCCGGCTCTGATGAACATGCTAAAGAGTTTACAGCGACTTGGCGACAGAACGGAATCAAGCCGGTTCCCAACTATTTTGAGTTTGGGTATGGTAGGTTGGAAAACCCAATCGATGTACACTTAAAAAACCACGATTTTTACAGGGTTGAAGGAATTCACCATCAGTCAATCAGAGATGCACAGGAAAAACTTCAAGACCTGAAGCATAAGTATGGCCTTGCTTTTAAGGTTATCCCCGTATCCATTGCGGGAGATGCGGACGAAAATACAATTGATTACGATGCATATCGATTCTATTTCGAAGATTTGCAAGCGGTTCTTGAGGCGTGGAATGAAGAAAATGAATGCTTGCTGGAACGTGCAAGCAAATTTCTGTCCGGGTTCAGTATCGAAGAGCCCGGCCAACATAAACCGGTAGATATCAAAAGAAAAGATCTGAAGAGAGAAGCAGAAAGATATCGATGGGAACCCAAGAAAAAGTACGGTGCAAGAACAACAAGAAACGCTGCTATAGCCGGTCTTACTTCAATTGAGGGGGCCGTGGGCAAGGTCATGTCCGAAAATATGGACACAACCGATTCGGCCAATGATATACGCGCTTATTCCCGCGATTGGATTGACGCTTCAAGGTTTGAAGTGGAGCCACAAATTCTTGAGCGATTTGTATACGAACCGGTCGAGATGATTGGTGTTATAAAAGAGACAGAGGATTTTAAGATTACGGATATTTCTGATTTTACTGAGGATAATCTTGAGAAATATATAGAGGCCTTGGAAAAACAGTGCGAACGTTTTAAAAGAGCCCGCACGGAGTTGTTGCGCTTTCTTGCAACCTCGGGAAGTCACCTTAAGGAAGAAGCATGGATCGACACCTATATCCAGATCTTAAATAATGTAAGTGAGTCGTGCTGCCTGGCCAGAAAAGTACGCGTACTGTTTGAACAGGTTTTAGCGCGAAAGAAAGAGCTCTTGGATAGATTCTCTTTTGATTCTTTCATCCAAAAACATCCCGGGGCAGAACATTTGGCCGGTGTCCCAAAAGGAGGAACCCTGGTCCTTGTTTACAATTCAGCAGATGGAAATCAAAGACTCCATCACGGTCGCGTGGTTGGAGATCTCTGCCTCCCTTATATCTGCTGTTCTGATACTCCCTCTACAACCTTCGTCTTTCACGATCAGCCGGTGCACCTTGCAATCCCCAGGGATCGAATCTGCTTAGGTGATAAACAGAAAGACCCTCTAAAGTTGGATGTATCACCACTGGGTGCGGATGTGAAGGCCTTCATCGAGGATAAAGAGCTTGAAAATGTGATTCAGAGAAAAGAAAACGGGGTCTTTTTTAACCCTAATAACGTGGAAAAAGAAGACTATGGAGAATCGATTCGGTTTACTGTGAATAACCAGGTCACCGAGCCCACGTTAACTATTTTTGAAAAGCCCAAACCAAAATTTAAGGTTGACGATAAAATCAGGTTCGAAAAAAATAATAAGATCGCTGTTGTTACACTTATAAACCTGACGGAAAAACGCTCATCTTTTGAGTACACATGGAGCTTTGGTGACGGCGACACCTCCAATAGTGATGAGAAACAAATAACAAGAAAATATCACGTATCACCCGGTGAAAGCTTCAAAACAGAGATTACCCTGAAGGCAAAAGGGAGGTATTGCCACGATGTATTTAGCGATACAATAGCATTCGACATTCCTGAAACTGAAAAGGATGAAGAGGTGAGTCTTGCGCTGCCGGTTGACCATCTCTGCCTAAATCCACAGATAAAGCACGACCCACTGGCGTTGAAAGTCTCTCCGCAAGATGCAGAGGTAAAGGTTTTCTCAGAGCAGTCTGAACTGGAAGGTGTAATCGAGCGAGAAGAGCAAGGGTTCTTTTTACACCCAAACCGAATACCTGAGGACGCCTATGAGCAGAAGTTAAGCTTCAAGGTTAACGGTCAGAAAGTAGTATCCACACTTGCCATTTTCGAAAAACCGATCCCACAATTTTCTTTTGAGGATGACATTAAATTCGATGAAAAGAAATCAACGGCGAAAATAACCCTGATCAATCAAACGAATAATCGTGAAAAGTTCGATTTCGAATGGGACGTTGATGGCAGAGAGTCTGTGGATTCTAATGAGAAAGAAATCACTTACTCATACCCTGTCAAACCAGATCAAGTCTTTGATATAGAAATATCGCTTCGAGCAAAAAATGGCCCTTGCACGGCAGAAAAAACCGATACGTTTACGTTTGAAACTCCAGACCTTCGGGACGATCGAGAAGAAAAGGAGTGTAAAGTGTACGCCGTCGGACAAATCAACCGTGCGAAAAAGGTGATCAACAGTTTGGGCTTTAACCGCAGAACAGAATTATTCCAAGATACAGCTTCTAACCTGATTGATCTTTATGACTCTTTACTGAGCGACATTGACGTAGTGCTCGGAGGTAGATTAGACAATAGAATATTTCGTCAAATCAGTAACCTTCAAAATAGAATACAGGGACAACTATTCGGTGAAAGAGACATATCTGATGATAATAAACAAATAGGATTGGCCCTCTATTATGAATTGGCGCTTCTCTATTTCTATGTGCACACTTGTCGTGAATCTACTATTGAAAAACTACCACGAAGTGCCAGAACTCCTGACTGGAATGACATCACTAACCGGTTGCAAAGGAATGAACCTGAGTTGCTAATTAAATTTCTGGAAACAACAGAGACTGTAAATAACTTTACCGATGTAGATGATCGATTTAATGGAAGATATGGTGAAGATTTACAGGTTATTATGCGCGGTATTCTCGCTGTTTTCCTTAAATACGGGCCCAGGAACTAATGAGCCGAAAAGGCACACATATCATCAATAAACTTCGGATTGATCTGAATCTACCGGAAAGCCAAGAGTCGTACCAAAACGAACTTTCTGCGAAGGTAAAATCGAATGTGCTGTCCGGACTTGAACAAGCCGGCAAACGATTGGAGGATCATTCAACCAGCACAATCATCCGCTTTGGACAAGTCACCCTCGATGTAAACGTGCAGGCTGATGACCTGAACACGCTTGAAACAGATATTGAGGAGGCAGTTCTGGAAAAAATAAAATCAGCAGTAAACAAGATAACAAAGCCGGAAGCAGGAAAAGAGGAGTTTCCGGAACAGAACACACCCGAAAAACGCACTCAAACATTGCTGGCTTTTTACCTGCGTACCGGCCGTTTCCCATGGTGGGCGTCTGCCAACGAATCATTGCAGCTGATTGAAACAGAACTCCTTGAAATGACGAATCATCGGCTGGAAAATGAACTGATGCCGCAACTTCGCAGCTTGCCTTCAGCTCGCCGCCGTCTGGCCATGCAGTTTTCCGAGGAAACTATTTTTAAACTTCTAAAGCAGTTTGTTTCCAAAAGTGATCATGCGGAAATCACAACTTTTTTTTACGCATTTAAACAATTCATCAGGGAAACAAAACCGAAGATCTCACCGGGCAAACTCCATTATACAGAGCGGTTGCTTTATAACGAAGCCATCGGCTATGCTGCCGAAAGTGTCAGGGATAAAAA
>SKWF01000177.1 GCA_007129085.1 Balneolaceae bacterium
CGTGCTTCGGGGTTGGCAGCCGCTGTTTGAATGAAGTACCAGTTTCGCAGCAGGCTTGCTACGTTATGATACCAGCCAATGCTGGATGTTACAATCTCACCGGAACGCGGATCGTGCACGTGCGGCCCGTACGCATTCGGAATAGGTGATGCAAAATATCGAATCATGGAGTAGCGAACATCTTCCGGGTTAAACTCGGGATCTTCATCAGGTGATGGCGCCATTTTACCAATAATGGCGTTCTTAAACCCGGCCTCTTCGAATGCCACCTGCCAGTCGTCTACACCTTTAATTAACCACTCACGGTACCGTTCGGGAGTTGCTCGGTCAATATAAAATACAATCGGCTCTTTCGGCTCCACAAGCTCACCGCGCAGGTACGCCTCTTTATCTTCTTCTCTCGGCTCCAGGTTCCAACGGGTAATGTTTGATACCTGCTCAGCTCGATGCACATCCTTGCCATAATCACGCTGGGTTACGCTAAAGTACCCCACTCGCTGATCCATTTGGCGAGACTGCATGGTCTCCTCCGGCATTAATATCATGCTGTGGTTTACCATCAGCGATATTGTCCCTGTTGATGCATTTGATGGTGGATTTGTGGCTTCGTATGTAACCAGGTGCCGTGCTTCCACATTTTCAGGAAAGGTATTAATTCTGTCGATATACGTTCGACTTCCATCAAGACGCCGAATCTGGTATTCTGTTCTCTGATTCTGCTGTAGCCCAAGCGCCGGCACATCTGTCATAAACAGATTGGTGACATCAATTACCGTTCCGGTTGAGTCTTCATTCAGCGCTTCTATATCGAACGAATAGATAATCGGCTCAAAATTTGAGTTCCTTACCGCTTCGTAAATGGGAAGTGTATCATTTGCAGTATTCTCGAATGATACACGTCTTAGCAGAATATTATCGCCTCGTCGCTCCCAACGCAGAATTTGGTTGCTGAGACGCTCCCCACCGTAACCAATTCCATCAGCGGTTTGGGCAATCCGCGAAACCATCAACATCTCTCTTCCGAGAAGAGTATCAGGAATTTCGTAGTAATATTTGTCATCATCTCGGTCTGTATAAACGTTAAACAGGCCTTCATCTTTATCAAAACTTTCGTCGATAACCTCGCTAAATGGCTGAATTCCGCCATTATCGTTTTGAGCCATGGCACGGCGATCTTGCGGAGGTTGATCCGTACGATCTTCCGACGAGCTGAATATCCCGCAGCCGGTCAGCAGCAGGGCGGTCATCAACCCGATAAGAGCTTTTGTAATGGTAGTAGTTTGTAGCATGTGATTTGATTCTCATTTAAAATTAATACTCTCTAAACTCCCCTTAAACACGGTAGCATTCAAGAAAAAAGAATAGGATTTTGTTAAATGATGATAACGCAGACATGGTTCTTTCCAAAACTGAATTTTCATTTCCTAAAAAATGTAGTGTATAATGCCATTAAAAATTAATTATATATGAAAAATAAGTCCGTAGAATTTAAAGGCGCCCTTGGAGAAACACTCTCCGGGCGAATTGATATATCCGAACAAGAAGAGGTGAAAGGATACGCTATTTTTGCCCACTGTTTTACCTGTTCAAAAAACCTGAAAGTGGTTGGCCATATTACAACCGCCCTGGCGAAAAACGGAATTACAACTCTTCGGTTCGATTTTACCGGCCTCGGGAATAGCCAGGGAGATTTTGCCAACACGAACTTCTCATCGAATGTAGAAGATCTTGTGGCGGCCGCTGAATTTATGGAGCAAGAGTATGAGGCTCCCTGTATGCTGGTTGGCCACTCTCTGGGTGGTGCTGCAGTTATTCACGCTGCCACGCAGATCGATTCTGTAAAAGCCGTAGCTACTATTGGGGCCCCGGCCGACCCCAAGCATGTTAAAGAGAACTTCTCCATGAATATTGATGAGATTGAACAGACCGGGGAAGCAGAAGTAACACTTGCCGGAAGAAAGTTCAAGATTAAAAAACAGTTTTTGGACGACCTGAAGAGTACTACGATGGAGGATAAAATTGAAAATCTGAACCGGGCACTACTCATCCTCCATGCTCCTCTCGATAAAACTGTCGGTATAGATAATGCTGCCCGACTCTATCAAAAAGCAAAGCATCCCAAAAGTTTTATATCACTCCACGAAGCCAATCACCTGCTTAGCGATACTACGTACAGCAAATATACCGGTGACTTGATTGCTCAGTGGAGCAAAATTTATCTTTAAGAATCACTCACTAAACCACAAAATGCTAATCAATAAACAACATTCAACTATGAGATACTTACTTACATTACTATTTGTACCACTCTTGTTTATAGGGTGCGCCCAAGCCGATATGGAAACAAATGAACACAGTGAATATGATGATTCCCCAGAGTTTGACGAACTTGTTGCTGTCATCCATCCAACCGAGGGAAATGATATCAGCGGCGTTGTACGATTCACCCGCGAAGATGACGGAGTTCGGGTTCATGCAGAAGTACACGGGCTTGATGCAGAAAGCCTCCACGGGTTTCATATCCACGAATTTGGCGACTGCACATCAAGTGATGGTACATCAGCCGGAGGCCACTTTGACCCACACGGCAGCGAGCACGGTGCCCCAACTGATGAAGATCGCCACGTAGGCGACCTTGGCAATCTCCCCGCCGATGAAAACGGATTGGCAGAAGTCAACTATGTTGATGAAAAACTATCCTTCGATGGCATCGACTCTATTCTAGGCCGCGGGTTGATTGTACACGCCGACGAAGATGATCTTGTAAGCCAGCCTGTAGGCGATGCAGGTGCTCGCTTGGGTTGTGGCGTTATCGGAGTTGCACAAACCGACTAAGCAGAACTCCTTCCACCTTTAATTATGAGCCCGTTACAGAAATCTGTAACGGGTTTTTTATTTTTAATTTCAATGCTGAAAGATTCCCCATATCGCGATACATTATTATAGACTCAAATTCGTTATTGCAACGAGTTCCAAACACCTTAAAATTTCAGCACCCGAATGCGATTATTCCTCTTTTTACTCTTTGCAACTCCTTTTTTTGTGAGCGCGCAACCCCCATCACCCATCGATGGCGACTGGCGTGGATCGATACAGATAGACGGCAACGAACTCGGAATTTCTCTAACATTTATGTCGGCCGATGGGATGGTAGATGGCTCCATCGATATTCCACAGCAGAATGCATTTAACCTGCCGATAGATGTCACCCTATTAAACGCTGACTCCCTAAAGTTTGAGTTTCAAACCGGAACCGGTACAGCCGAATTCTCTGCACCGATCACCCGGGAGAATCCACCCGCCATTAGTGGCACATTTACCCAGAGCGGTGCCTCCTTCCCTTTTTCTATAGAGCGGAACGATCGCGTGCGTTCGAATAACGGCAGTGAGTTGCAGGAGAATGAAATTTCGATTGAACTGGATGGACATACACTGACAGGAAACCTCGTATCGCCCGCATCAAACGCTAAATCTACCCTGGTGATATTTGCCAGCGGCAGTGGCTCACGAGATCGTAATAGTTCTGTTGCCGGTTTTGAAATTTTCAAAAAATTAGCTGAGCTGCTTTCGGATCATGGATACCATAGTTTTCGGTTTGATGATCGCGGAGTCGGAAAATCTACCGGAGACGTAGACGCAACCCTCCACGAACTGGGAGACGATCTGGTCGGTATCGCCAATTATTTCATAAACGATCACGATTCAACTTTTGATCATATCCTGCTACTTGGTCACAGTCAAGGAGGCGTCACTTCATCCATAGCAGCACAAAATCTATCTCTCTCCGGATTAGTTTTGATGGCATCCCCAACCATGCCGGGAGATCAAATCATTAATCAACAGGTTCAAAAAATCTCCGAGGAGCAGGGTGTTCCGGATGACATCGTTGAACAGAACTTAGAGTTCCAAACCAGACTCTATGAAGTCGTACGAGAAGGAAGCGGCTGGGAGGAGATCGAAAAAGATCTCGAAGAGCGTTTACGCGCGCAAATTGATGAGCTTCCCGAAGTACAACGAGAAGCACTCGGCGACATGAACGACTTTATTCAAAGCCAAATTGATCGCCAACTCGAGGGATCCAAAAGCCGATGGTTCAAATCCTTTATAGAAGTAGACCCCGGTTCATTTATTGCAGATCTCGATATTCCGGTTCTTGCAATTTATGGCGAAAAAGATAGCCAGGTACTTCCTTCCCCAAATATTACCGCGCTACGTGAGCTAAATCGTCCGTATGATACGGAAATCATTGAAATACAGGAGGTAAATCATCTTTTCCAAACCGCCAATTCCGGTATGCCCGGAGAGTACGGTATGCTCGACAGAGAATTCAATGAAGAGTTCCAACAAGCCCTCATCGACTGGCTTAACTCCCTGGTTGGTGTAGCGGATTAGTTTATTGGTGTATTAGTATAATAGTTATTGGGGAGTTTAAACCCCGGCCTCTGATACGTGAAGGCGATCAGCAGAGCGGTGCGACCGAGACCGCAGGAAGCTATCATACCGGCTCTCAATCTAAACATACTATAAAAAGGGGTGGACCATTAGTCTCTCCGCCGGCCGGCGGAGAGTCCCACGTGCTTTTCGTGGGAAGGGGAGTTACCTCAAAGATATCTCTTAGAATTATAACCGAGCGTTGATGTTGCGAAGGTATACTTCGCCGGTCGAGAGAGAAACACCGCGATACAGCCGGAGCGTATCAGTCGCCCGGCGGGTTTTTGGTACTGCCGCCTGCGCCGAGCGCATCGGGGACCGTTCAAAAGTACCGGGAAATATAATTTCAGAGAATTCTCTCTACTCCGGCTTCCAGCTCTTCATTCGATTTCGAATAACCGTCTCGAGCTGATCCACTTTAACACGCTCCTGCTTCATGTCATCGCGATAGCGAATTGTTACAGTATCATCATCCAAGCCGTCAAAATCTACCGTTACGCAGAATGGCGTTCCCGCCTCATCCTGCCGGCGATACCGTTTTCCGATAGAGCCGGATTCATCATACCGAACGGTAAAATCCTGCTTCAGATTTTCTTCAATTTTCCGAGCCACTTTTTTAAGCTCAGGCTTCTTCACCAGTGGAAAAATCCCCACTTTGGTAGGGGCCAATTTGGGATGCAGTTTCAAGACAGTTCGGGAGTCGCCATCCACCTCCTCCTCACGGTACGCGTCACAAAGCACCATCAAGGTGGTTCGATCTAGTCCAACAGACGTCTCAATTACATACGGAATATACCGTTTCTGCTCTTTTTGATCGTAATACTCCATCTTCTTACCGGAGTACTCTTGGTGTCGACCGAGGTCAAAATCGGTACGGTTATGAATTCCCTCCACTTCTTGCCAGCCAATTGGGTAGTGATACTCAATATCTGCAGCAGATCGGGCATAGTGCGCCAATTTATCTTCGGGATGATCGGCGACGCGCAAATTCTCTTCCCGAATTCCAATCTCTTTATGCCACTCTAATCGTTTCTCCAGCCACTCGTCATAGCTCTCACCATCTGTTTCCGGCTCTACAAAATATTGCATCTCCATCTGCTCAAACTCTCGCATTCGAAATACAAACTGTCTTGCAACAACCTCGTTCCGAAATGCTTTACCGATCTGTGCAATTCCAAACGGAACCTGCACGCGGGCGGTATCCATTACATTTTTATAGTTCACAAAAATTCCCTGTGCCGTCTCCGGTCGCAAGTAGATCGCATCTTCATCATTCGATGAGGTTGCTCCGTAATGGGTTTTAAACATCAGGTTGAACTGTCGCACTTCGGTCCAGTCAAACGCCCCCGATTCCGGTGCGCGGATCTCTTCCCGCATAATAATTTCGTGCAAGTCTTCGCACAATCCTTCTCGCGTTCCGGTGGTATCCAGCTCTTGCTGCAGTTCGTCTGCTTTATCCTCCTTCCCCTTCTCCCGAAGTTTTAGGATATGCTCTTCAATAATCATATCGGCCCGATACCGTTTCTTCGACTGCTTATCATCAATCATCGGATCGTTAAAGCCATCAACGTGACCACTCGCTTCCCACACTTTTGGGTGCATAAAAATGGCAGCATCAATCCCAACAATATTGTCGTGTACCTGCGTCATCGATTTCCACCAAAGCTCTTCAATATTCCGCTTCAGCTCTACCCCCAGCGGGCCGTAATCGTAAACGGCAGAAAGCCCGCCGTAAATTTCTGAGGATTGATAAATAAATCCACGCGCTTTGGATAGAGAGACAATTTTATCGAGGCTGTCTAAATTTTTAGCTGACATAAAATGTGGTTCTGTTAGTCGACTTTCAGTCTTGAATTACAATTTCTTTTGAAGTGCACAAAGATAGGAAAAATATGCCCTTTGATGAATCGATTGTCGGAATGATTCCTTATTTTTGAATTCTTTGCTGAAAGCGAACGTTCTATTCGCTGAAATGGGGTATCAACATTCTTTCTCCCCCATTTTTTAACTTTTGAAACACAACCACTCTGAGCCTGTTCATTATTTTACCGGCACAGACCTAAAATTACCTGATTTTTTATGCCTGATTTTAATGTTGGAGTTCTTGGCGCCACCGGTGCCGTTGGTCAAAAATTTATTCGTCTACTTGAAGATCACCCTTGGTTTACCATTAAGGCTGTTGGTGCTTCCTCGCGTTCTGCCGGAAAGTTGTATAAGGAAGCGGCCAACTGGATTGAACCATCGCCCATTCCTGAACCGATTTCTAGTTTAACCGTTCGCGAGTGCAAATCTGCAGACTTTTCGGATGTGGATTTTGTGTTTTCCGGGATGGATGCCTCCGTTGCCGGCGATATTGAGCTCGAGTTTGCCAAAGCCGGAATTCCCGTTATCAGTAATGCCCGCAATTTCCGTACGGATCCGACCGTCCCTTTATTGGTTCCGGAAGTAAACCCCGGACATATTGAGCTCATAAAAGAGCAGAAATTTACCGACGATGGCAGCGGATGGATCGTTACAAACCCAAATTGTGTAGCTGTTCCCCTATCGATGTCGCTAAAACCACTTCACGACCAGTTTGGAATTGAGAGCGTCATTTTAACTTCCATGCAGGCTATTTCGGGAGCCGGATACCCCGGTGTGCCAAGCCTCGATATTTTGGGGAATGTAATGCCGTTCATCAGCGGTGAAGAGCCAAAAATTCATGCCGAACCGTTGAAAGTTCTCGGCACCCTGTCCGGTGGAAAACTTACTCATGCTGAAATTCCAATTCAATCAACAGCCACTCGGGTTCCTACCATTAATGGTCACTTGCTGTCTGTTACAGTTGGCTTAAAAAACAAGCCGGGGTCAGCTCAAGAGGCGATTGATGCCGTTAAAAATTGGAAGAGTCCTATAGCTCAGTACGGTCTTCCATCAGCGCCTGAATATCCCATCTTCTATCATGATGATGATCGGTATCCACAGCCGAGGCTCCACGCCGATAGTGAGCGTGGAATGCGCACCGCCGTGGGGCGAATTCGAG
>SKWF01000171.1 GCA_007129085.1 Balneolaceae bacterium
GGAGAAGAACCCGGTGTTTTATCTGCAGTATGCCCATGCTCGAATTCAATCCATACTTAGGAAAATTGACGAGATCACGGAAATTTCAGAGAAGCCCGATCTCTCCCTGTTAAAACACGAAGCAGAAGAAGCACTGATTAAACGATTATTGAGTTTTCCTGATGCAGTATCTCAAGCCGCCAAACATCGGGAGCCCCATCGGGTGATTAATTACCTGAATGAGCTGGCGTCTGATTTCACCTCCTTTTATCACGATTGTAGAATTATCGGTGAGGATGAAGAGCTTCTGCAGGCTCGTACTGCATTGGCAAAAGCCGTTGCCCAGGTGCTTAGAAACGGACTTTCCATCCTCGGCATTACCGCGCCGGACAGAATGTAATATATAATTGCATATACAATGATTAACATTAATTCCCACAATATGAAAACTTATTACTCATTTATCGTCTTAATTTTTCTGCTGATTTTCTCAGCCGCATGCGACCAGCCCGATGCCGAGGAATATGATCTGCTTATTAAAAACGGTCTGATTGTAGATGGGACCGGGGCAGATGGGTACAATGCGGATATCTTAATTCGGGACGGAATCATCGCTGAAATCGGCGAAATTGATGAAGATGCCCGCAATATTAATGAGATTATAGATGCGGAGGGGAAAACCGTAACGCCCGGGTTCATAGACACACATTCGCATGGCGATGCACTTGAAACGCCACATTTTGAGAATTTTCTTTCGATGGGAGTTACCTCAATCAGTTTAGGACAGGATGGCCGAAGTCCCGGCGGTGAGGATGTTGAGAGCTGGATGGATGAAGTGGACGAACTCGGTACCGGCCCAAACGTACTTCATTTTGTTGGGCAAAATACATTGCGCCAGTTAGTGGATGCACCCCGGGAAGTGGGGCTTGATGACTCTTACGTCACCAGTATGCAGGAGATTATTGAGAAGTCGATGGCTGCGGGCTCATTTGGAATGACGACGGGTCTTGAGTACGACCATGGTACATTTGCAGATATGCCGGAACTCATTGCGCTGGCCGAGCCGGTGGCAGAGGCGGGTGGAATTGTGATGAGCCACATGCGAAGCGAGGATGATGATAAAATTGAAGAGGCCTTAGAGGAGCTTTTGGATCAAGGTCGTGGTTCGGGCAGTGCCGTGCATGTGTCGCACATTAAAATTGTATATGCAAACAACCCCGATCGCGCTGATGATCTTCTGGCAATAATTGAAGAAGCACGAGAGGATGGTGTTGAAGTGTCTGTTGATGTTTATCCGTATGTAGCAAGTTTTACAGGTATTGCAATTGTATTTCCCGAGTGGGCACTTCCCCCGAATGATTTTGATGAAGTGGTAGAAAATCGACGAGGTGAACTAGAGGAGTTTTTACGCGATCGAATTAATCTTAGAAATGGACCGGAAGCCACACTTTTTGGTACCGAACCCTGGGCCGGCATGACCCTAAAAGAAGTTGCCGAAGAACTCGAGAAGCCGTTTGAAGATGTGCTCATTGATGAGATCGGCCCGCGCGGTGCCAGTGCCGCATATTTTGTAATGAACGAAGAGGTTATGCAGCGGTTTTTGGTAGATCCCAATGTTATGGTGAGTTCCGATGGGAGCCCAACGATGAGGCATCCACGAGGCTATGGCAGTTTTGCCAAAATTATTCGAAAGTATGTGAATGAAGAGAATTTGATGCCGTTTGAAGAGGCTATTCATAAAATGACCGGCTTGCCTGCAGAAACACTTGATTTAAATGATGAGAATAGAGTTGATGTTCCAAGAGGTGAAATTAGGGAAGGATTTGCAGCTGATCTCCTCGTTTTTGAGCCGGAGAGTGTACGGGATAATGCTACGTTTGAAACCCCTCATGAATTAGCTGAAGGATTCAGCTGGGTAATCGTAAATGGAGAGGAAGCGATTCGCAATGGCGAACTAACAGGTTACAGAAACGGGCGCGTGATCAGAAAGAGGTAGGACGTTTTGGGGATATCTTTATTAAGCCGTCCAAAATGGCCGTAAAGAAGGACATTTAACATCAAATTTGTCATGCCGGACCCCGATCCGGCATCTCCTACCTATATCAACGATAGGATTTATCGGCTGGTGAAAAGTATGAGAAAAGACCTTTTTTGGTCAGCCCAAAATATTAGACCGCAGCCCTAAGTTTTGTGAAGCAGACAATCCCTTTGTGAAACTGTTTTTCGACCGTAAATCCGGCGCGTTTAAACATGGAGTTGCTTTCGTCGATGGTCCAAAACTGCAGCCCTCCCCACTCGGCTGATTCCTGCATCATCCTGCCAATCCAGTTTCCTGATTTTATGAGGTGCATCATAAACATCACACCGTTATTTTTTAGAACCCGGCGGCATTCAAACAGTACTTTCAACTCATCAGACAGTTCATTAAGCGTGCCTCCCATGGCAAGTCCATCAAATGTTTGGTTGAAAAACGGCATGACTCGTGCATCCGCTTTTATTAAATACAGATCGGTCTGATCCCCTTCCGCTTTCATACGGGCTTCATCAAGCATCTGTTTAGAAAAGTCGAGGGCTGCAATTTCACTTTTTGGAGATGCTTTTTTCAGTGCCCTGGCGTAGAGTGCCGTTGAGCACCCCACATCAAGGTAAGAGCCGTCCGGGAGCGGATTTACCCATTCTATTAACAACTTTTTTTCCTCATCGATAGGAAAGGGTTCACCTGTTAATATTGAAAGAGAGCGATTACGCCACAGATTTTCATAAATAGATGCCGTGATCTTCCAGTGATTTGTGCTTTGAGCCAAGGTGTACGGTTTCTCATCAACAAGCAGATCAGCAATGTTATTTGTTATGGAAAATTCGTCACCGCTTTCGGAACTGATGGTGCCGGAGTACACGGTATTTAAATTAGACATCGCCGGTGGAAGAATAATCTCTTCCCGATCATTTTTTGGAGATCGAATTTTCATGGGTGGGAAAATGAGTGTGGGTTGAAACAGTTTACTGTACGGGTAACAAAACTCCGGGTTACACTACTTTTGTATAACCAGCGACAGTTGCGCACCCTTTTCAACACCAAGCATCTCTCTTGCGTTGCCTTTGTTGATGGCTATTTCGAGCATTCCGGAGCTACCTATATAAGTTGCTGGTTCACCCTCGGGTACAGAGCCAAAGGTTGTTACAAGTCCATTTAGAATTGTGTTGCCAACATAAACCCTAAAGTTTTCAGGATCTCCCGCTTTCTGAACCATCTCTTGAGGAATGTTTGATATTAGATTTCCATATCCATCAATATGAACAATCCAGCCCTGTATGCCGTCTTTATCGGATATGGGAGTTGCCCAACGATACGTGCTCAGCTGATCGAGCGCTTCACCCAGGTCGGAGAGCGGAACACCTTTGGCTAAATGTGCTGCAACGGGTGCAAAAATATCACGCCCGTGGAAGGTTTTTGATACGTCATCAAGCCATAGTTTTTTATTGGTGAGCTCTACGGCCTCGTAGTCGTATTTGTCTCCGATAAGCGAAAAAATACCGTTATCGGGACCGACAAAGTATTGGTCGTTAATCTTCAGGGCTATCGGCTTTCGATCGGTGCCTACTCCGGGATCTACAACAACAACATGAACGCTGTTTTTTGGGAAAAGCATGGCGGAATTTCGAACCACCCACGCTCCTGCCATAATATCCTGTGGTGGAATTTGATGTGAAATATCAATGATGCGCGATTCCGGGCTGATGCCTAAAATCACCGCCTTTAACACACTTACGTAGTGATCCTGTAGACCAAAGTCAGTTGTAAGTGTTATTGTTGATGCCATGTTTATGCATAGCTGTTAAGCATAACCGGCATAACGAGCATAAGCATCTCTTCACCCTCACTCTCTTCGGCAGGTTTTACGATACCCGCCCGATTTGGAGTGGAGAACTCAAATTTTGCTTCCTCTCCATCAACATTGCTGAGTACATCTGCGAGATATTTGGCGTTAAAGCCGATCTCCATTTCGCCATCATTATAATCGCAGGTGATGGTCTCTTTTGCCTCACTGCTCATGTCTAAATCTTCGGCACGGATAGTGAGTTTATCCTTGTTAAGCTGCAGGCGAATTTGGCGTGTAGTTGTGCTCGAAAATACAGCAACACGGCGAACGGTTGAGAGAATCTGGGATTTATCAACCAGCATCGTCTTATCGTTATCGCGCGGAATTACCGATTCGTAATTGGGATACTGCTCGTTGATCAATCGTGTAATGACAATGGTTGTGGCGCTGCTGAACTGTGCATGGTCATCAGAAATGGTCATGTCACAATCGGTTCCATCAATCGATTTGGATACCAGGCTGAGTGCTTTATCCGGCACGATGAAAGAGAGTGGGCTTTCTGACGTCAGATTCTTGTTCATAAATTTAACAAGACGATGGCCATCTGTGGCAACAAACTTACTTCCTTCAGTTCCGATGTCAAAAAACACACCCATCATGGCAGGCCGCAGATCATCCGTGGAGACGGCAAAAATTGTGCGTTGAATGGCATTTCGGATAAGGTCGGTATCCGTGGAGAGCGTAACACCTTCACTCATGTTCGGAATTTCGGGAAAGTCTGATACATCTTCGCCAACAAGCTTATATGTACCTTTATCCGTTTTGAACTTAATATTTTGATTCTCATCCACATCAAAAAATACAGGGATGTTTGGCAGTTGCCGCAATGTTTCCAAAAGTCGTTTTGCGGGAATTGCTACAGACCCCTCTTCTTCGATATCCGCCTCGATATATTCGATGATCGAAATTTCAAGATCTGTGGCGGTTAGTTTTAATCTGCCATCTTCTGTTTCAAAGAGGATGGTTTCGAGAATAGGTAGTGTAGCTTTTGAGGGAACAGCTCCAATTACGGCTGAAAGTCCTTGGTTTAGGTCGCTGCTGGATACATTAAATTTCATAAGCAGTTGTCAAAAAAAGTTGATGGATAGTGGCCTGTTTATCTCCGTTGTTTGCCACGCGTAAAGACATCATATACTAACAAATCTTGCCTCATGTCGCAACCAATAAGAGGTGTTAATTTAAGAAGATAACGGCGAAATAGAGAACGGAAAATGACAGGATCTAATAGATGATTCCGATTCTGTCATCTGCTGTTAATTACAGGTATCTTTAGCCTACTTAGAATTTAACCACGGTTTGATGAAGCAAATAATGATTGCCGGGCCAACCTGTTCCGGTAAAAGCAGACTTGCAGTTACGCTTGCAAAAAAAATAGATGCTGAAATAATTTCTGCCGACTCCAGGCAGTGTTTTAAGGAGATTAATATAGGAACAGCCAAGCCTACCGCAGAGCAGCTTCAATCCGTGCGCCATTACAATATCTCTGATCTACATTTAACCGAGGATGATTCCGCTCAGAAGTTCTACGAGCGCGCGCAATCATGGAGTAGAGAAATTGAAAAGCGTGGTAAACGAGTTATTTATGCGGGTGGGAGTACACTTCATCTGCAATCGTTAATTCGCCCACTGGATGAAATTCCCTCATCCAATAGCGAAAATGTGGAAACATTGACCGAAGAGCTGAAAGAGAAAGGTGTTGAGCATCTGTTCAAAAAATTGAGTGAGGTGGATCCTGTATATGCCGGGAAAATTGAGCCGAATAATCACCGTCAAATTATACGCGCACTGGATGTGTGGATGCAGACGGGAGAACCATTTAGCAGTTTTCATCGGGATAATAAATTTGAGGAGCCGGAAAATATTGCCGTTTATGGGCTGCATTGGCCGCGAAAAATGCTTCATAAACGAATTAGTCGGCGGTGTGATGAAATGCTGGAGAAAGGCCTGGTGAGCGAAACGAGAAATTTGCTCGATGCGGGATATGCGCAAAATTTACAGGCACTGCAAACCGTTGGGTATAAGCAGGTGATTCAACATCTGAATGGTGAGATAGATTACGAACAGATGGTGAAAGATTTTAAAACAGCAACACGCCGGTATGCTAAGCGCCAGATTACTTGGTTGCGGCGCTGGCCTTTTTTAACGTGGTTGGATCACTCAAAAGCAGATGTAGAAACCCTGGCTGAAAGGATTGAACAACAGGTAGCGGCTGACGTGCAGAAAGGTTAAATTAAGGGCTTCCATCAAACCGTTGAAAAATTATTTATGTACAAAGCAAAAGTAAATATTACGCTTCGAAAATCCATTCTTGACCCCAAAGGGAAAGCTGCAAATCATGCGCTTCAAAACCTGGGTCTTACAGCAGTAGATGATGTTCGAATTGGCAAATTTATCGAAATTGATATCGATGCCGAATCCGAAGAGAAGGCGCATGAAGTGGCTGAAGCATCGTGCAAACAGCTGTTGGCAAATGAAGTAATGGAAGATTATTCAATTACGATCGAAGAGTATAGCCCTGAGTTGAAATGAGAATAGTGCAAGATGTTTTACGGATGCAGATGGAAGAGAATCTTCCTGATGAAGGCCCTGAAACAGATGTGCTGGAAGAGACTGAAGATGACGAGGAGCTTGATACTCCCTGGCGGCTTATTCTTTACGATGATGATATCCATACATTCGATGAAGTGATCAATCAGCTGATTAAAGCACTGGGATGTTCGGTATCAAAAGCTGAAAAACTCACCATGCAGGTTCACAACGAAGGTAAAGCCCTTGTGTATGAAGGAAAATTCGAAGAGTGCCTGAAAATCAACTCTGTACTACAGGAAATTCAACTTGTTACTGAAATCAAAGGATAAATAACGTGTCTAAAAAAATTGGTGTAATAATATTTCCCGGTTCCAACTGCGATCATGATGCTTATCACGCAATGAAATCGGTAATGGGAGCTGAAACAGAATTTTTATGGCATAAAGAATCGGATCTGTCCGGGATCGATCTTCTGCTGATCCCCGGAGGTTTTTCGTATGGCGATTACTTGCGGTCCGGCGCTATTGCACGCTTTTCACCCATTATGAATGCCGTTGTTGATTTCGCCAAAAAAGGCGGGCCGGTAATGGGGATCTGTAACGGATTTCAAATTCTGCTCGAGGCGGGACTGCTTCCCGGAGCCATGCTCCACAACGAAAAATTGAGGTTCATCTGCAAAGATGTGCATGTTCGGGTTGAACGGTCTGATTCCATATTTACCTCACGTTTGTCTAAAGGAGATGTTTTACGCTTGCCGGTATCACACGGTGAAGGAAATTACTTTATTGATGATGCCGGGTTGGACAGTCTGAAGCAGAACGATCAGGTACTGTTCCGATATACTGATGCCGAAGGAAAAATTACGGAAGATTCGAATATCAACGGGTCTGTAGATTCTATAGCCGGAATTGTTAACCGCCAGGGAAATGTGTTGGGTATGATGCCTCATCCTGAACGCGCCATGGAAAAAACTCTCGGTTCTGAAGATGGAAAAGTACTTTTCGAATCTCTCTTCAGCGAACTGCAAATAGCCTGATTGTGGATTTTAACCTTCTTAAAAAAATTGTGGAAACGCCCGGAGCTCCGGGTCACGAACGTCCTATTCGTGAATTGATTGAGGAGCTGATAAGCCCTCATGTTGATGAGCTTAACACCGATCCGATGGGTAACTTGATTGCCCGCAAAAAAGGCAACGGCCCCAAGGTGATGATGGCGGCTCATATGGATGAAATTTCGCTCATCTCTACAAATGTGGATGATAACGGGTTTATTCGCTTTTCTACCCTTGGCGGGTTTGATGCCGATACATTAACAACACAGCGAGTTTGGGTGCATGGAAAAGAGACTGTTCCCGGCGTTATTGGAAGCAAGCCGATTCATATTCAGTCTGACCAAGAGAAGAAGGCGAAAACCAAACTGAAAAACCTGTTTGTGGATACGGGCTTACCGGCTGATGAAGTTAAAAGTCTGGTACCTAATGGCACACCCATTACAAGAATGAGTAATCTGATTGAACTGGGAAATTCCGTGACGGGAAAATCTCTTGATAATCGCCTTTCGGTCTATATTCTAATTGAGGCACTAAAGAAAGCGAAATCATCCAACTCAGATCTTTATGCTGTATTTACTGTTCAGGAAGAGGTTGGATTGCGCGGGGCAAGAGTGGCAGCACAAAAAATTCAACCCGAAATTGGAATCGCCCTGGATATTACGCTGGCGAATGATCTGCCCGGAGTGGGTGATCATGAAAAGTGTACAACACTCGGTGCCGGTATAGGAATTAAAGTGATGGATAAAAGCATTATCTGTACACCTGAACTGGTTGAGTATCTTGAAAGTCTTGCTGAGAAAAATAACATTCAGCACCAACGAGAAGTATTAACTGCCGGCGGTACGGATACGTCGGCAATGCAGTATTTGATGGGAATCGGCAGCCATGTAACCTGTATCAGTTGTCCCACCCGGTATGTTCACAGTACTGTAGAAACGGCATCCAAAACGGATATCGATGCGGGAATTGAACTTGCAACAGCCTGCATTGAAAAGATTGGGGAGTATAAAATAGAATGAGTGATCAAACCGAAAAACCGTTAAAGTTATTTAGCGAAAACCTGGTAAAGAGTTATCGGGGACGGGTAGTGGTGGATCATGTATCGATTAATGTAAAGCAGGGAGAAATTGTGGGGCTTCTTGGCCCAAATGGTGCCGGGAAAACTACCACGTTTTATATGTTTACGGGTGTCGTTCGACCGAATAAAGGGAAGATATTTCTGAATGAAAAAAATCTTACTCGGAAGCCGATGTATCAGCGGGCTCGTATGGGGGTGGGGTATCTTGCCCAGGAGGCGAGTGTATTTCGAAACTTGACCGTACGCGAAAATCTCGAAGCGGTGCTGGAATTTTTATCTGTTCCCAAAAAAGAGATTAAAAGACGGGCCGATGAACTCATCGAAGAGTTCGGCCTCCATAAAGTGGTAAATAACAAAGGATACAGTCTGTCGGGCGGCGAGAGAAGACGAACGGAGATTGCACGTGCACTCATTACCGACCCGAAATTTATACTACTTGATGAACCATTTGCGGGTGTAGACCCTATTGCTGTTGAGGATATCCAGGATATTGTGGCAGGACTTGGTAAACGGAATATCGGAATTTTTATCACCGATCATAATGTGCACGAAACGCTTGCCATTACCGATCGCGCGTATTTAATGTTTGAGGGCCGAATATTAAGAGAAGGCACCGCGGAGGTTTTGGCTGAAGATGAAGAAGCGAAAGAACTCTATCTCGGCCGACAATTTAAGTTAGACCGATATCAATAATTGAAAGCTGTTATGAAAGAGATTACCGTACATGAACTGAAAGAGAAGAAAGAGAAAGGAGAAAAGTTTACGCTTCTGGATGTACGGGAGAAGTTTGAGTACCAAATCTCAAACCTTAATGGAACACTGGTTCCGCTTCAGCAGCTGAAAGATCGGCTCGATGAACTCGATAAAGATAAAGAGATCGTTGTTATGTGCCGAAGTGGTTCTCGCAGCGTGACGGCCTGCCATACTTTGAAGGAGAATGGATTCGAAAATGTTGTAAACCTGAAAGGTGGAGTAAATGCCTGGGCGAGAGAAATTGACAGCTCAATGCCTGTTTATTAACAACAGTTATTGAACCGGATTGATTTAAGCCGTAGCTGCAATCTGTGCAAAAATCTCTTCGTTGTTCTCCGTACGCTTTATCACTTTAAGCAGCATCTGCATGGATTCTTTTGGTGATTTTTTAAGTAGAAATCGCCGAACCATGTTTCGCTCTTCTAGTGAGTCGGTGATAAATTTGTCTTCATTTCGCGTACCAGAAGCGCTGATGTTTATCGCCGGATAGATTCTGTCGTTGGCAATTTCGGCATCCAGTACAAGCTCAAGATTACCGGTGCCTTTAAACTCCTCAAAAATAAGATCATCCATCCTGGAGTTGGTTTCTACTAGGCACGTTGCAATAATTGTTAAAGATCCACCTCCTTCAATTTTGCGAGCGGAACCGAAGATTTTTTTCGGAATTTCAAGTGCACGGATGTCCAATCCTCCGGAAAGGGTTCTGCCACTGTTTTTCTGTGCCGCATTATAAGCGCGTCCCAAGCGGGTAAGCGAATCGATTAAGAGCACAGCATGCTGGCCACACTCCGCTTTACGCTTTACATACCCCAGCGCCATTTCTGAGATCCGTACATGGCTTTCAGTAGGTTTGTCATTAGATGAAGCAAACACCTCAGCGTTTGTGGATCGAATAAAATCTGTGACTTCTTCAGGGCGTTCATCAACCAGAAGAATTGCCGTACTGATGTCGTCGTAATTTTCGGTAATACTGCGGGCTATCTTTTTAAGGAGTACGGTTTTACCGGTTCGCGGCGGGGCTACGATGATGGCGCGCTGGCCGCGGCCAACTGGTGAGATCAGGTCCATAACCCTTAATTCATAATCATCGGGATTGTGGCCGAGTTTAATTTGTTGATTTGGCATAATCGGTGTTTGTAATTCGAACCGATTTATTTTTTGCCAAAATTCAGGCGGGTTGCCGTTAATTTTTTCAATGGAGTGAACGTGGCGGTTTCCACTCTGGTCTACCTCGAACTCTCCCTCTAAAATTAAACCTGATCTTAGATCGTGATGTTTTACCTCATCAGGTTTCATGAATGGATCGTTTGGCGTTAAACCAAACTCGTAATCCAGCTTTCTGATGAATCCGTAATTTTTCTCATTGATTTCTAAAACACCACTATAGCGACCGCCAATCCGAGTTTGTTGGTTGTGGTGAAATTTAGGGACGAATACATTTTTATTATTCCCCTTATTCTTCTTGTTCTTACTTTTTTTGTACTTCCGGCCTTTATTCTTTTGCGAACGTGCCATGCAAATGTATTGTGTTTGATAATTTATAGCCACCATACCCAAATAATTGGCAAGAATGGCGGATGTTATATTTAGAAGTGAAAAATCTTGCAGAAAAGAGTGAGGCGACTCAGTTTGCCGCCTCAACTAAAATATAGGAAAGGAATTGCGGTTTAGAAAGAATTAATGGCAGTTATCGTACTGTTGTTGCTTCATCAATCCAGGCGTAACATTGTGCAATGTTGCCATTTACCATAATTCTGTCACCGGCTTCCCAGCCTCTAAAAAATTTATCTTCTGATGACGGTAGTACGGGCTCGTATGTTTGATACTGCCTGTTTACCGCGCTTGCTACGGATGGATCAGCTTCTCTGGCTTTGTCGAGATAGTCGAGTACCAGCCAGTAGACGGATCGGTCGTCTCGGTCGATAGTTCTGTTTCTTGTACAGCGTGATATTGTAGCTGCGTAAACAGAGGCGATACGTAAATATGGTTCACCCCAATTCGGATCTATAGCTGACGCTTTACGAGCATACTCCCGAGCTTCCTGAAAGTTATCAATGTTCTGATAAGCATCAGCGATTTCAAGAGATATATTTCGTTGCGTTAACTCATCTTCTGTTTTTTCAAGTGCCTCTTTTAAGTATTGAAGCGCAAATTCATATCGAGCATCAGAAATTGCGTAGTCGGCAAGTTTCCGTGTGTGTTCGAATGATGGTTCAATTTCGTACAGTTTTTCAGCTGTTTCGATAGCTTTAACTCTGTTACCGGCGTGCTCGTAAAGTGTGGCCAGTTCGTTTAAAATCTCAACATCATTGGGACTGCCCTCAAGTTGGGATTCGAGAAATGTTATTCGCTCCTCTGGAGAGTCGAAAATACGATCTCTGGCATCACTAATTGCACGCTGTACCTCGGAACCGCCAATCGGCTCAATTTGATCGATGAACGCCAGCGCTTTTTCCCGGTCGCGATCACTTACATACTTATCAAGCAGAATTCGAACGTAGTATCCATCGGATGATTCGGTAAGTCGCACAGGGTCTAGCTCAAATGCTCGTTCGTAATTTTCAAATGCTTTGTCCATTCCGTTGTCTAAATCACTGGCGTGTTCTTGATAAAATCTGCCTTGACGAAAGGTCCATCTAAATTCATCAATTTCATCGGGCGTAAATATTTCAAATGCTTCATCATAAAGCTCAACTGCTCTATTCAAGTAGTGTCTCTTATCTGAGGGGTCAGACTGCTCTTTAGCCATTTCTGTAAATACATTGATCATTCTCTCGTACTGGTTTGAAAGCGTAAAACGAGCAGCACCTTGAATTTCACGTGGTTTAGCCTCCAGCATCCACTCACCAAATTGCAGAGCCATTTCGTAATCACCGGTTCGGTAGTTATCGTAAAAAATAGAATATGCCGCGATTTCACTCATCCCGTAGGGGGGTTCACTTTGAGCTTGTGCATCAAGTGTGTGGGCGGCAAAGCCGGTGATAAAGATTGTTAATGCTAAGATGTATTTTTTCATAACTCTGAGTGCTTGGTTCGTAAACAAACAACGCTTTTTGCTGCTACTGGAAACGTTGTTGGAAAAACATAAATTCTGCAAGATTAAACGACAGTTTAAATCCCCAGATATTCTCTTTAACTAAATTCCCGGAATCTGTTCCCCGAATACCGTAATTCACGCTGAAATCGACAGAAGATCTGCTTCTTTGTGATGGAATTGAAAATCCTGCATGAAGCATTGTTGTTTCAATATCTTGCCCATCAATAGCCAGAAAGCCATCGTCGTAAGTTGCGCCTATACTATATCGTAAATTGGAAAGAAAACCTTGACGTTGTTCGCGTGTATAAGGGTGATATTGATATCCGAAACCAACTTTTGTTCGATCTTTATAATACCCCTGCTGACGTACATTGTAACTAAATTCAGCATCTTCCCAATTCTGATATTGGAGTTCTGTACTAAAGCTATGTACAGAATTCAAATAATACGTAAGGCCTGTATTAAATTCCAATGGGAAAGTTACATTTCCACTTCTATTTTCGGACCCCTCGTTAATTTCAACCCGTTGGGATTGATTGTTAATCGTTCGAAACGTTTCGATGGTTCGATCGGCATCTATAGATACCGGTAAGTTAACAGATGCTCCAAGTTGTAAACGGTCACTGCTTGAAAATATTTCTGAAAACCGAGAATATAAACCGGCGCGCTGGCCAAAGCTGTATCCGGAAATGGAATTTTCAGTATCAATAGGGGGGCTTCCTTGTGCAGGGCGGTTGTACTGATTGTCAGAGAACCGGGTTATATCTCTCTCTTTAAGCGAGAGCAGATATACAGAGCTGGCGTAACCGATACTTAAATAGTCATTTAATCGATATCCTAGTCCGAGCTCCAGACGGTTTACGCCTCCACTTCCTGTTAGTTCTGATGAGTATTCAACCTCATCCATAAAATTACTTGGTTGAAAGCTTCCGGTTTCAACCCGGTTATAATCTGCTCTTGTAACAGGCGAAAATGAGATGGAGGCACCAAGTGTTCTTCCACTTAACGGAAATACCAATTGAAAGTTTTCGAAGCCAAACAGAGAGTTTTGCGCAGATGATATATTATCGCTTGCCTCGAAATTTGTTAGCCCCATGGTTACTTGTGCTTGTGTGAGCTCTACCCACCCCCATTGAGCCGGATTAGTACTGCTTGGCGCAAAAGAGTTATAGCTTGATACACCCGGTAATCCCATACCCAATGTATAGGATGAGTAGGCATCGGCGGGGGCGCCAAATCCAATACTTGAATAAAATGATCCGGTATTAGCAATTCCGGTGTCTTGGGCGGATACCGCAAGCGGGAAACAAAGAAGTAACGTGAACAATAGTGTTCGCACTGTCATACAATCTAATTTTCAGAATTTATGGTAGTGATAATGAGTTTTGGTGTCCGCTCGGCAGGGCCGTTTTCATTAAAAAACCGGCTGGAATAGAGCAATCCATTATTTGTTTGTAATGATATATATATGGGAGTAGCCTCAGCACTTCCATACAGGTCGTTCAAAAAGTAGTTGGTAATATTAATCTGGTAGAAATTTTCATCCGTATTTAAGGTGGATGAACCTGTAGCCCCGGTTGTAAACATCTCTGCGGGCAGATCAAGTGGGTCTGCATTGAAAATGTGGTACCGTAAAAGTGCAGGGTTTGGCCTGGCAAATCCGGCAGGCTTTGTTGTTTCAGGTTCCTGATCAACATGGAAAACGAGTTGTGCATTAATGATATCCTGGCCAATGAACTGATCTTCATCAATATCTAAATCCAGCTCCAGAATTTTTTCGTAGGTATTGTGGAGAATAAAAGAATCATCTTCATCAATACCATCATCATCCCTTTCCATAGATGCACCCCAGTCTTGAAGAGGCATATTTACAAATAGAGAATCTTCTTCATTTTCTACTCGGAATCGGGTTACCTCGGTTCCTGCGGTATCACTCTCTGCCGGTTGGTGGCGCAGGTAATCAAGCCGTTGATTTTGGTCGGCGGGGACTACTGCAATGCCGGGGAATTCAAACGTGTAGAGAGAGTCGCGATTGGCTGCATCACTGTTAAAGTATTGACGGTAACGATCTACCCACTCTTCACTGAGTTCAACATCTTTCGATGTTTCATCGGTAACCTGAAACGACCCAATTAAATTGGAGTCATCATAAGAAACAGGGTTGTTAAATGTGAGCTCATTCCCTCTCCACCTCCGATCAACTTCATAAATATGGTATTCAGAAACCGAAGTTTCATCGCCATATTTCAACGAGTTGAAAACCAGCCGTAATTTCAGCTCAGAATCTTCGTCAAATTCGTCAAGATTGTCTTGGCTGATTGATGGCTTTAGCAGTGCAGCTGACCATACACGCCCAAATGCAGGATCATCAACAATCCCCATTCCGGTACTTGCAAGCCGGCCCGAAAACCCCTCTTCAGAAAGAAGTGTGAGATCGGTTAATTCAATTTCAGTAGTACTTACCTTGTCGTCGCCGGGTTCTACATCTCCGCCCACAAATCCTGAGTCTTCGCAACCACTGCCTGCTAAAAATATAACAAGAAACAGAAAGGCAGTGATCTTAGATCGACTGCCTTGCGTTACAAAATTGGAAAATAGTTGAGAGTATTCACCAGCTTGTACTGTACAATTTTTATTCATCTTCTCCGGCAATAGACCGGTAGTAATCTGAGAATTTTTTTGAAACATCTTCGGGCGAACCCTGAATTTTTGTTGGTTTGATTTTTAATTCTTTAAATAGGTCGTCGAACTGATCGCTTAAATGATTACCTGTTACAACATGATCACTGTGTGCCAGCCCCAGCTTTAACAGGTCTACTTTATCATTTTCAGTTAATCCGTCAATATCAACATCGTCAGGCAAGCCTAACAGTTTTAAAATATTGTTATTGTCGAAATGACCTTTGTTTTCGGGATGATGCAAATTGTAAACAACTTGCGTGTTCTTAAAAATAGGCTCATCCTTATATTTAGTTTTCACCAATAAAGGAATTAAACCGGCCGGCCAGTCATGGCAGTGAATAATGTCTGGTTCCCATCCGAGACTGATAACAGTTTCAAGCACGCCTTTATTGTAGAAAGCGAGCCGTTCGTCATTATCATCATAAAATTTATCCGTTTTAGGATGGTTAAACATCGCCTTTCGCTTAAAATACTTGTCGTTATCCAAGAAATATACCTGGAGTTTTGCATTGGGGATACTGGCAACTTTAATTTTCATTGTATCCACATTGTCTCCCACTTCAACCTCGATACCCGACAGGCGGATAACTTCGTGAAGGCGATTTCTGCGATCGTTAATGGACCCAAACTTGGGGAGCAGAATTCGAATTTCGAACCCTTCGTCCTGTAAGGATGCCGGCAAAAACCGCAAGAGGTCTGCTGTGTAGGTCATTCGTGCAAATGGTGCAATTTCGGCAGCTGCGTATAGTATTTTCATAGGTATTATCTATTGGATGATTTCTCTTGTGAAGGTTTAGTGGCTAATGGTGCGGTTACAAATTTGGTATTTAGTTCTTCATCAAGCGAATAAAAGTCAAAAAGGGTGTCACTTCGCAATCCCAGTCGCAAGGTTTCTAAAGGAATAACGGATTGCGGTTTGATGTTGCCAAGATTAACATTAGTGCCAAATTTTTTAATGAACCAAGTCTGTTGATCTTTAGTTGGCGCTTCGAAAATAAGGTTTTTTATGGAAATTTGATCAGTTATTTCATCAATCAAGCCAGAACGGATTTCTCCATTGGGTCTGAATACCCCAACGGTTCCGCTTTCACGTGCTTCACAAATTACTTTTTCGGCTCCCGCCTCGAGCTCATTATTAATCATTTTAACCCACTTGTAGGGGGGTATGATGGAGTTAGGATTCTTACTCCCCACCTCCGAAAATACTCTGAATTCGTTGCTTAACGAGCTGATTATTTGAAGCTTTTTATCTTCTGAAAGCCGAATTGTGCCATCAGAAACTTCAACATAACGGATGTTGTGTTTATGCAGAATATCTACATATTTGTTTAACTGGTTGCGGAGCACATATGCTTCAAAAAGTGTACCCCCAAAATAAACGGGGATATTATAGTTTTCGTAAACAGAAAGCTTTTCGTCAAGATTGGGAGTAACATAAGCCGTGCCCCATCCAAGTTTTACAATGTCCACATAACCTGATGCGACTTGGCAAAAATCTTCCGCCTGCCGGGTGCTGTATCCCGAATCCAGGGCAAGGGTAAGTCCGCAATCCCTGGGTTTTTGTGAGCGGTTAGGCAAATGACTCAAATGAAATGACATTTGTTAAATTAAATTCAGCAAAAGAAACCAAGATACAAAACCAAGCTTTTGAATAAAAGAATAGATGAAGCTCAATTATTCTTCACCAGGTAACCGGTTCCCCATTTTTACAAGATTGTAGATTTTGTCGTTATCTACTCGATCAAGCATATCGGGTGTGTATCTCCATAGCCAGTTATCTCCCACGGTGCCGGGCACATTCATTCGGTGGGAGGCATCCAGGCTCATAAAATCCTGCAACGGGAAAATAGCTTGGTCTGCTACCGAGAGCATTCCCAGCCGGATCAGATCCCACTCAATTTCGCTGCCATCCGATTTGGCATACTCTCTCACCCGATGTTTTTCAATGTCGGGAGCGGAGTTGTACCATCCAATTGAGGTGTCATTATCGTGCGTGCCTGTGTAGGTAACGCAGTTCTGCGGATAATTGTGTGGTAAAAAACTATTGGATGAGTCTGAATCGAATGCAAACTGTAAGATTTTCATACCCGGAAAATTAAAGGCATCCCGCATTTCTATTACGCCGGGCGTCATCAATCCTAAATCTTCGGCAATAATTGGCAGTTCGCCAAGCTCATCCTTAATGGTGTTAAAAAGTTTGTGGCCGGGAGCAGAAATCCATTCGCCATTTTCGGCTGTTTTTTCTGATGCATCTACCTGCCAATATTCGTCGAAGCCTCGGAAATGATCTACCCGAATAGCGTCAAACAGGTTAAACATCTGCCGGAAGCGTTCAACCCACCAAGAGAAGTTATCTTTTTCGAGTGAGCTCCATTTGTATAGAGGATTTCCCCAAAGCTGGCCTGTGGCACTGAAGTAATCAGGCGGTACGCCGGCAACCAGCATGCGGTTTCCTTGTTCGTCAACTTCAAAATATTCCGGATGCCCCCAAACATCAGCGCTGTTATGATCCACAAAAATGGGAATGTCGCCAATAACACGGATGTTCTTAGTATTGGCATATTCTTTTAGAACATACCACTGCTCAAAGAATTCAAATTGGAGCCATTTGTGCAGGGCAATGTCGTCGCTAAACTCTTTCTTGGCTTTTTTTAGTGCAGCCGGTTTACGTTGAGCTAAATCTTTATCCCACTGGTTCCATGGCTTGCGGTCGTTATGTTCCGAGCACGCCATAAAAAGGCAGTAATCATCTAGCCAAAAACTGTTGTCGTTTTCAAACTCCTTTAATCTCTTTTTTTGGTCTCCACTTTTCTTTTCTGAAAAGCGTTCGAAGGCTTTTTTGTAGAGAGGGTTTTTTCGTTCGTACGACTTTTCGTATTCAGCCTTCGTCTTTATGGGAAGTTCAGCTTCTTGAACTTCTTCCGGTTTCAAAAACCCTTTTTCAACCAGCAGGTCAAGACTGATTAAATAGTGGTTTCCCGCAAATGCCGAATAACTGGCGTAGGGAGAATTCCCGTAACCGGTGGGTGCAAGGGGTAAAACCTGCCAAATGGTTTGACCTGTTTCCGATAAAAAATTGATGAACTCTTTTGCTTCGTTGCCCAAATCGCCCATTCCGTATTTTGATGGGAAAGAAGTTGGGTGTACAAGGGTGCCGCTCGATCTTGGAAATCTCATGTAAACCTTCTGTTGATATATCGTTTAAATCGGTTTTAAAATAACTCCTGCAAGTGGAGGAATCGAAACTGTTATATGAGCCGGTTGGCTGTGCCAATCGCCGGCAACTCCATGAATGTTGGAGGGTCCTGCATTGCTCCCCCCGTAAAATGATGAATCACTATTTAATACCACTTCGTATTCACATGCCTTCGGGACTCCAATTTTATATTCGGAGTGTACAGCAGGCGTAAAGTTTAGAATAAACACAAGGAAATCATCAGGATCTTTACCGCGTCGAATAAACGATACCAAGCTGTTATCCGCATCGCTGATATCAATCCATTCAAATCCTTCCCAGTTAAAATCTACTTCGTGCATGGCGGGTTGATCTGCATAGACGCCATTCAGATCTTTAACCAGGTTCTGTACCCCTTTATGATTTTCCCACTCCAACAGATGCCAATCGATGGAGTGCTCTTCAGTCCATTCACTCCACTGCGCAAATTCCGACCCCATAAAAAGCAGTTTTTTGCCGGGATGCCCGTACATGTATGTATATAACAGCCGTAAATTAGCAAATTTTTGCCAGTCATCCCCCGGCATTTTTGCAAGCAGTGACTGTTTCATGTGCACAACTTCATCGTGCGAAAGCGGGAGTAAAAATCGTTCGGTAAAGGCGTAAATCAACGAAAATGTAAGCTGATCCTGATGATACCGCCGGTAAATAGGGTCTTTTTGGATGTATGTTAATGTGTCATTCATCCAGCCCATGTTCCATTTTAGATCGAAGCCGAGGCCGCCCGATGAGGTTGGGCGCGATACCCCCTGCCATGATGTAGACTCTTCGGCCATGGTAAGTACGCCGGGGTAATATTCGTGTACTACATCATTAAATTTTCGGAGAAAATGGATCGCTTCCAGATTTTCGCGGCCACCATATTGGTTGGGAATCCAGTCACCATCATCGCGGGAGTAATCCAGGTAGAGCATGGAGGCAACGGCATCAACCCGAAGCCCGTCGATATGAAATTCATCGAGCCAGTAGATGGCGTTGGATACCAGGAAGTTCATCACTTCGGTTCGGCCGAAATTGAAAATATTGGTTCCCCAATCTTTGTGCTCGCCCAGTTTGGGATCTTCGTGCTCGTAAAGTGCAGTTCCATCAAAACGGCGTAACCCATGCTCATCTTTGGTAAAGTGTGCGGGCACCCAGTCTACCAGTACACCAATTCCGGCTTGATGGCATTTGTCAACAAAATATCGCAGGTCGTCGGGGTTTCCGAAGCGACTGGTGGGTGCAAAATACCCGGTAATTTGGTATCCCCAGGACGGATCGTAGGGGTGCTCGGCGATTGGCATCAGTTCGATGTGGGTAAAGCCGAGGTCTGATATATACGGAACGAGTTCATCGGCAAGCTCCCTGTAGTTTAAAAATCCGGGGTCTTCGCCAACTTTTCGCTTCCACGATCCGGCGTGGATCTCGTAGATCGACATCGGCTTATCATCCGCCTGAATCTCTTTTCGATTATCAACCCAATCTTGATCTTCCCAAGTGTAGCTGCTGTCCCACACTTTGGTGGCTGTGCCGGGGCGCAATTCTTGAAATCGTCCGTACGGATCGGCTTTTAAAATCGGGCCATCAGAATGGTCGGAAATAATTTCGTATTTGTAGAGGTCGCCGGGGGCAATGTGCGGGATAAATATTTCCCAGATTCCCTGGGCCGGGTGAAATCGCATGGCATGCACTCGCCCATCCCAGTTGTTGAACGGCCCTACAACGCTTACTCGTTTTGCATTTGGAGCCACAACGGTGAAATGAGTTCCGGCTACGCCATCAACCTCTTTGGTGTGGCTTCCCATCCATTTATATACATGATGGTGATTTCCCTCCCCCCAAAGCTGCAGGTCAAAATCAGACAGGAGCGACCCGAAGCGGTAGGGATCTTCAATTTCAAACTCGTGCCCGTCGTGATGCTCAACCTGTAGTGTGTAATCAAACCGGTTTTTCCTGCGGCTGAAAAGATGCTCGAAAAGCCCTGAGTCATCAATTTTTTTCAGCTCAACCGATCTGTCTTTGCCGATTTTAAGGGTGATAGATTTGGCATCAGGTCGAAATGCCCGGAATACAAGCTTTTTCTTACCTTTAACCTCTATCTGATGAAGGCCAAGCACGGAAAACAGATCTCCATGTGAACCGTTGGATATGGCGTCAATTTCTTCGATTTTAAGCGTCGGGGTTTTCAAGTCTCCGGAATTTGGTTGAACGGGCGTAAAAGATAATTTTCAAATGATCTCCTTGCAAAAGGAACTTAATGCTGTGGATAAATACAAGTATAAAGAATGAATGTAGCTCGTTTTATAGCCGGTAGATATCTTTTTTCAAAAAAACATGTTTCCCTCATTTCGGTGCTTACCGGAATTAGCATTGCGGGAATTACCATCGGTACGGCTCTTTTAATTGTGGTGCTTTCTGTTTTTAATGGCTTTTATGATGTCATAAGAGGGTTTTTGCTCTCGTTTGATCCCGATATCCGTATTGAGATGGCCGATGCGACAAACATGAGGTTTAGCCCCGATATGATGGGCGATATTAAGGATCATCCCGAAGTTCTTGAAGTAACCCCGTATATCCAGAGCAAAGCAATGTTGGCGTTTGATACCGATCGAAATGAAGTGGTGACCGTACGCGGGGTAGAGCGAGGTTCGCATATTCGGCTCACTGAGCTAGAAAATAGTATCACGCGCGGGGTGTTTGATCTGTCCGTACAAAATAACCGACCGGGATTAGTTATAGGCGAAAGCCTGGGCATGCGGTATGGTATTGAGCTGGAGGATGAAGTGGCTGTGCTGAGCGCCGTGGGAATGAGGCGCGCCCTCACCCAATTTTCGGCGCCGAGAGTGAGCCGTTTCCAGGTTCGCGGCAACTATTCCATGCAGCAAATTATGGAGGGCGATGTAATTTACATGGATATGGGAGCTGCACAGCGGCTTTTTAATATGCAGAACGAAATTACGGGGCTGGAGCTGAAGCTGACGGATACCGATCGCGCTGAGAGTGTGAAAGGTGATCTTCAGCAGCAGATGGGAGATGAGTATAAACTCTCTACATGGTACGATATTCAAAAACCCCTTTATGATGTGATGCAGATCGAAAAGTGGGGCTCATATTTTATTTTGATGATCATCATTCTGGTGGCGGTTATGAATATTATCGGTTCTATTACGATGATTGTTATCCAAAAGAAAAAAGATATCGGCGTGTTGATGTCGATGGGAATGACCCCGAAAGACATCCGGAGTATTTTTCATAAACAGGGATTTTTAATCGGCTTGATTGGGTGCGGATTTGGAGGGCTTATCGGCGTTCTTTTAGCTCTGGCACAAAAGGAGTTTGGGCTGGTTCAGCTCTCTTCGGCTTTCATTATCGATGCCTATCCAGTGCTCATTAACCCGTGGGATATCGCCATCATTATTGGAGGTACGATGATTCTCTGCCTGGCGGCAAGCTGGTATCCTGCTCGTCGAGCTTCCCGCGTGGAGCCGGCGGACGCTGTCCGGAATGAATAACTATTCGTTGTAGCTGTCGGGCAGGTCGTTTTCGTACAGCACAACATCGCCCGGCTTGGCATACTCTTTCAGGATTTCGTTCGCCTCAAAAAGAGTTTTTGCTACTCGCACATCCATTTCACGGCCATTTTTGTAGCTTAAAATCCCATCATGGATCGGCTCGGTTCGGCTTTGGCCGACAAGTATAACAAGGTCCAACTTGGCGCGGGCAATGTGCCCTCCAAATCTCCTGTTTTCCGACTCTTCTTTCTCCCCTAGCTCAATCATGCCTGGTGTGATGATAATCCGTCGCCCCGTAGAAAACGACCCTAAAATTTCCACCGCATTTTTTGCCCCTACCGGGTTAGAGTTAAAGGCGTCATCAATAACTGTTAGGTCTCCCTGTTTTTTCAGTTCCAGCCGATGCTCCACAGGCTCCATGTTTGATGCAGCCACCGCAATGGTCTCAACTCTCATATCAAATTCCCGGGCAACGGCGGCGCTCAGCAGCAGGTTTTGGACATTGTGAGCCCCCAGAAGTTTTGTTTCGACTGTGGTTGACTGTTCAACAGATCCGTTTTCCGACATCCACTCCATTAAGAAACGAGTGCCGTTTTCGTTCACTCTGATATCTTTGGCGCGGAGATTCCCATTTTCACCAACGTACACTTTTTTGATGTCGCTCCGCTCTCTTCCCATCTCCTTAACAATGGGATCTTCTCCATTTAAAATAAGCGTGCCTCCAGATTTTAACTCTCTTGCCAAAGTCGATTTTTCGCGGGCAACGGCCTCTTGAGATCCGAATGTTTCCAGATGGGAAATTCCAACATTTGTAATGACGGAGATATCCGGTTGGGCCAGTTCGCAGAGCTCCTTGATGTTCCCTTCATAGCGAGCTCCCATTTCGAGGATCAACACTTGGTCGCGGCTGTCGAGATCGTTGTTGATGACTTTGCAGATCCCCATCGGGGTGTTGTAGCTGCCCGGCGTTACGCAGACACGAAACCGCTCCTTCAGCAGTGTGTGCATGGCA
>SKWF01000017.1 GCA_007129085.1 Balneolaceae bacterium
AAGCGCTCCCCTGCTAAGGGAGTATACCCCCAACGGGGTATCGAGGGTTCGAATCCCTCTCTCTCCGCTCTTAAAGGGCTTCTACACACAGTAGGAGCCCTTTTTTTATGCACTAAATATTATTGGTTTTCACGCTTCCGAAAATTCAAACTCCCGAAAAATATCCCAGAATTTCCCGTTGTGTTTTAGTAGAAACAGACTTTTTGCTGTAAATGAATTTTTATACTCTCTATCCTGAAACTCATCCCACGCTTTATAATAATCTTGTTCCTCCAGGTCACGAGTGGCTATGGTCATATGCGGATGGAGATCATCATTCACTCGATTCTCAGAAACCAACTCCGAATCAATTAGAGTACTATTCAGCTTTTGGCTTAACTCTCTTATGGGTTGATGGTTTACGATCTTTATAAACAGTACGCGCGGTGGAAATGAATCAAACCCGTTGAGGTTTATTTTGAACGGAGTCTGTTTGCCGGCAAAACCCTTAAGCGTTTCGATAATATGCCCTTCTTCAGATGCTTTTCGGGTAAACGGCATTTGAAGAGTAATGTGTGCGGGGATTTTTAACGTATGGGAAGCGTTGTAATCTTTTTTCATTTCAAGTTTGAGTTGTTCCACTTCATCTCGAATTTCTTGGAGCGGTACAAGAGCTATTAGATAGAGCTTTTTTGACATAGGTAATAATTCGTAAGCAATTTAAAAAAGTCTACTCACCCAGAACGGTAATACAAATTTTTCTCGATCCACCACGGTTTCTGTGTTCACACAAATAGATCCCCTGCCAGGTGCCAAGGTTAAATTTTCCATCAGTTACAGGTATAGAAACAGAGTGGCCGAGTAATGAGCTTTTAATGTGGGAGGTCATGTCGTCGGGGCCTTCGAGGGTATGTTCAAACAGAGAGGTATCCTCAGGAACCATTCGGTTGAAGTGACTTTCAAAATCCCGCCGTACGGAGGGATCGGCATTCTCGTTGATTGTTAGTCCCGCACTGGTATGTTGAATAAACAAGTGTGCAAGGCCGGCATTCAGTTTGCGTAGTTCCGGCAGCTTCTCATAAACTTCATCCGTTATAAGGTGAAATCCCCGAGATTTAGGTTTCAGGCTGATCTCTTTTTGAATGGTTTTCATAGATATTGATGAGGTTTATTAATTCTACCCGAAAAGCCCTGAAATTGCTCCGCCGTCATGACTCAGTGTTTGTCCGGTTACATAGCTGCTGTGGGTTGATAGAAGCCACACAGCGAGAGATGCAAACTCTTCAGCTTTCCCCATGCGTCCGACAGGAATGCTTTTTTCCATCTCTTTTTTCGCTTCATCATAGGAAACTCCTTTGATAGAACTGTTATTTTTAATGACTCGCTCAATAGCGGGAGTATCATGAGCTCCGGGCGCCAGGATGTTTACGGTAACACCTTTTGGTGCCACCTCGCTGGATAATGTTTTGGCAAAACCGACAACTCCCGCTCGAAACGAATTACTGAGGGTTAATGCCGGGAGAGGCTGTTTTACAGATTTGCTTTCCACAAACAGCATTCTGCCATAGTTCTCTTCTACAAGTTTGGGGGCAAGCCGAAGCGTAAGATCAATTTTCCATCGCATCACCAACTGCCAGGCGGTATCCCAATCTTTCATATCGGTTTGAAGGGGAGTTCCTGTGGGCGGCCCGCCGGCATTAAATACTATACCGTGGAGATCACCATTATTTGCAGCCTTCTCGATTTTGTCCAACGTTTCCGAGTAGATCAAACTACCCTCAATAATTTCAGTTTGATCTGGGAAATGCTTGAAATCGTCCCGAAGTTTATCACCCCGACGAGCGACTAGCACTACATTAGCTCCTTCAATTAAAAGCTGGCGGGCGATGGCGTTTCCAAATCCGCTGCTGGCACCACATACTATAAATCGCTGATCCGTTAATTTTAAATCCATAAAATTTCCTGTCCTGATGTTGATAATCATTACGGTTTGTTGTGCAATCCTGATTATCAGAAAATACAAGAGATACTACAAACCACCATATCTGATAACCGTGAATAATTATTTTCATTGCACATCTTCAAGGACATTTTTTGCTATAAATCTTGCCCAATCTTTAAAACAAGCAAATTTCTCACAGTTTTATGATAGGCTTACACGGGATCATAATTGTAAATTTCATTTTGAGATTAGACAATAATTCTAACAATAAAAATGAGAGATGAAATGAAGAAAATAATAGTATTACTGATACTCTTGATGGGAGGCCTTACTTTTACAGCAATGGCACAACAAACTACTGATCGTTCATCAGATGAAGATGGAACTCTTATCGGGTTTGGACCACGTTTGGGTTTTTACCAAGCTTCGGATGCCAGTGATGGAAACTTTTATGGTGGTCTGCAGGCTCGCGCAAAATTTGGGAGAATTATTGGGCTTGAAGGCTCAGTAGAGTACAGAGCTGGTCAGAAGTACGGCTTTGATGATTATACTGTTAGAACAAGCTTTGTGCCGGTAACGGCGTCACTGATGCTGTTTGCTCCATTAAGTGAATACGTTTCACCATATGGACTAGCAGGTGTAGGAGCTTACTACACAATTTACACCTATTCCGATGAAGCAATTGATTTGGGCTTCTCAGATGACAATAGTTTTAACCTTGGGTATCATCTTGGGTTTGGAACAGAATTGTGGTTTAGTAATACAACGGCTATTAGTATTGACTATCGTTATATGTATCTGAACCCTGATGATAATCAAGAATCATTTGAAGATGCCACATTCGATGGCAATGTTTTTACAGCCTCATTGATGTTCTATTTTTAATAAAAAAAATTGCAGGGAGGTGAAATAACCTCCCTGACATTATATCGCCCCGTGGCTAAAGGAAATGTTTACCTTTCGTTTAAGATTTTTATTGCAATACACAGAACTCTCCTGAATAACCCTTATATTAAAGGCTATCAATTTTTCGATTTATATTTCGGTTAAACTCAAATATATCGGAAACCATCCTAATTTTACATTTTGCCGGAAAACAACGGCAGTTGAAGCCATACACTTTTATGAAGCAAGACATTAGAAACATCGCCATCATTGCTCACGTTGATCATGGAAAAACCACATTGGTAGACCAGATGCTGCGTCAGAGCGGAACATTCAGAGAAAATCAACAGGTAGATGAGAGAGTGATGGACTCCGGTGATCTTGAGAAAGAGAAGGGAATTACAATCAGCTCTAAGAATACAGCCGTTCTTTGGAAGGATACAAAGATCAATATTGTGGATACTCCCGGTCACGCCGATTTTGGCGGGGAAGTAGAGCGAATTTTGAAAATGGTAAATGGGGTGATTCTTCTCGTTGATGCTGCTGAAGGGCCACTTCCACAAACAAAGTTCGTACTTCGTAAATCACTCGACCTTGGTTATCAGCCGATTGTATTGATTAATAAAATTGATCGTAAAGATGCCCGCCCGGATGCTGTATTGGATATGATTTTTGATCTGTTCGTAACACTTGATGCTACGGACGAACAGCTCGATTTTCCTGTACTTTATGCAGCGGCAATTGATGGATATGCCAAAGAAGAGCTGGAGCATGAAAATGAAGATATGTCTCCACTATTCGATAAAATTGTGGATCATATTCCGCCTCCGGAGCAGGTGTTGGACGCTCCATTTAAAATGCTTGTGAGTAGTGTAGACTGGAATGATTATGTGGGTAGAATTGCCATTGGCCGTGTGGAACAGGGTACCATTAAAACCAACCAAGAGATTGTACTTCTGAACCGGAAGGGCGATCAAAAAATGAAGGCAAAAGCCACTAAGCTTTTTACGTTTAACGGTTTGAACCGTGAGCCGGTTGACGAAGCCGTTGCCGGTGATATTTTTGCACTCGCAGGCTACGAAGATGTTGAAATTGGAGATACCCTCACGCACATTTCAGACCCCACGGCGATCGAATATTACGATATCGATCAACCCACTATGGCGATGTACTTTCGGGTTAACAATTCACCATTTGCTGGCCGGGAAGGAGATTATGTAACATCAAACCAAATTAAAGATCGTCTCCATAAAGAAATTCGCACAAATGTATCTATCCGCGTAGAGCAGACAGAAAATCCGGATATATTTCGAGTAGCGGGACGTGGAGAATTGCAGCTTTCTATTCTTATTGAAACGATGAGAAGAGAAGGGTTTGAATTTGCAGTGTCACGGCCGGAGGTTCTTTACAGAGATGTTGATGGGGCAGTGCATGAGCCATTTGAAGAGGTGGTAATTGATGTTCATAGCGATTACAGCAATAAGGTGATTGATAACCTTCAGAAGCGAAAAGGTATTATGACCTCGATGGTGCAGGAAGGAGAGAATAATCGAATTGAATTTAAAGTGCCGGCTCGTGGCTTAATTGGTTTTCGAGGCGAAATGTTAACGGAAACTCGCGGTACAGGGATTATGCACCAGCAGTTTGATGCGTACGAACCGTATGCCGGAGAAATTCCCGGACGAAGCCGTGGCGCACTTATCTCCCTGGAAAAAGGAGAGGTTACGCCTTACGCACTTGAAGGTCTTCAGGACCGCGGCCAATTTATTGTTGAACCGGGCGATCCTGTCTATACAGGTCAGGTTGTTGGGATGAATAATCGGGCTGATGATCTTGTGATCAACGTTGTGAAAAAGAAAAACTTAACCAATCACCGTGCAACTCAAACGTCTGATTCGGTAAAAATTTCACAAGCTCGAAAACTAAGTTTAGAACAGTGTATAGAATTTATCGACAATGATGAACTGTTAGAAGTAACTCCAAAAAGTCTGAGAATTCGTAAGCTGTATTTAGATCATAACGAGAGAAAACGGTCAGAAAAGAAAAAAGAGACTGTTTAAAGAAAAAGTGCGTACTTCCTGCTATCTGATTGATGAGTAGGGAGTAAGTTACTTTATGATATCGGCGGTTATAAGTTGAAGTATTTCAATATTAGCAGGAATTGATACAAATCAATCGTTGTTAATGCCACCATGAAAAACTTCAACAGCCATCGTGTATTTCCCAAAAATCAATTTACCCCAAATTCCGGTGGAGAGTATGTGCTCTATTGGATGCAGATTAATCGGCGTTTCCAATATAATTTTGCGCTGGAATATGCTGTAGGCTGGGCGAACAAGCTCGGTAAACCTCTGCTTATTCTAGAAGCTTTTTCTTGCGACTATCCGTGGGCTACTGATCGGTCGCATACGTTTATGATGGAGGGGATGAAAGAGCATTTGGAGTACGCAGTAGAACGAGATTTAAACTACGTCTCTTTCGTGGAGCAGAATGCGGGTGAATATGATAAGCTGTTAAGAGAACTTGCCTCAAATGCATCAATTTTGGTGACAGATGAGTATCCGGTTTTTATCATGAAAGAGAGAAATAAGATCTATCCAACCGAGCTCAATATTCCATATGTGACGGTAGACAGTAACGGGTTGATCCCGTTTGGCTTGACAGATAAAGATCCCTATAGCGCATATTTTTTCCGTAAAATTATGCAGAAAAATTTTATAGAGGCTTATACTAATCCCCCAAAGAAAAACCCATTAGAAGAGCTTGAAAACAAAGAGAAGATCAAACCATCAACAAATATAATGGATGAACTGCCTGATGCATGTGAGGCGTTAAACGACATACCTTTATTCATTTCATCATTAAATATTGATCACTCCGTAAAGCCTATCGATTGGCACGGGGGGAGGCAAGCAGCACTAGGAATGCTAGGTCAGTTTATAAAAAATGATCTTCTTGAATATGACGAGAAACGAAATGATCCTGATGAAAATAAAACGAGTCAATTGAGCCCCTGGCTTCACTTTGGGAAAATTTCGGAATACGAAATTGTCCAAGCAGTTTTAGAACATCAACCAAAAGGATGGGATTTAGATAAGATTACGTTTAACAAAGGGTCTACCGGCGGTTTCTTTAATGGTGATCCGAATATTGATAGTTACCTGGACGAGGTAATTACTTGGCGGGAAGTTGGGTTTCACTTTGCTTTTCACCGCGAAGATTATGACCAGCTTGAAAGCTTGCCGGATTGGGTTCAAAAAACCATGGACAAACATCGAGATGATCCCCGCGAATGGATTTATGATTACGATCAATTGGCTAACTCTCAAACTCATGATGATATCTGGAATGCAGCTCAAACCCAGTTGAGGGAGGAAGGGATCATCCATAATTATCTGCGCATGCTTTGGGGAAAGAAGGTTATTGAGTGGACACCGGATTATAAGACAGCGCTTCAATATCTAATTGATTTGAATAACACGTATGCTATAGATGGAAGAGACCCAAACAGTTATTCGGGGATATTTTGGTGCCTTGGAAGGTTTGATCGAGCATGGCAGGAGAGGCCAATATTTGGAAAGCTTCGCTACATGACCAGTAATAGCACTCGAAAAAAAGTTCGTCTGAAACAGTATTTAGAAAAGTATGGGAATCAAAAACGATTGCTGTAAATTTTGGTTATAACTGTTTGATGATCTCCCTAACCAGTTTCGAAAAATCTTCCTTCCTGCTTTCAGCTGCAATTTTTACTTCTGAGTGATCTAACTTCTGTTTTAAAACGCCCGCAGCCATATTGGTTACCATCGAAACAGCAGCTGCTTTAATTTTCAGCCTGCTGGCTTCTGCAAGTTCCGGAGCCGTACTCATACCTACCACATCAGCCCCGAGCCTGCGAAAGGCGCGAATTTCGGCCTTCGTTTCGTAATTGGGACCTTTCATGTATAGATAGGTGCCCCGTTGTACATCCAAACCAATTCGTGCCGAAAGTTTGCGCACTTTTGTAGCTATCGGATAAAGATTATATCGATATCTGTTTTGGTGAAATTTAGATTCGATGGGATGGAAAGGCCTGAAAATATCTTCTATAACCATCAAATCTCCCACAGCAAATGATTGGTTAATGGCACCGGCTGCATTGGAGACAATTAGTTTTTTTGCTCGCAGTGATTTGGCAATATGAACAGGCAGTACCGTGGTTTGAAATTCATGTCCCTCGTAATGATGAAAACGGCCAGAAAAGGCGAGAACTGATTTATCATCTACCGTACCCAATATTAGTTCGCCGGAATGGCCTTGTACGGAAGTTTCAGGAAAGTGGGGGATTGTGTTGTATGAGATTACTGTCTTGTTCTCAATATGCTCTGTGAAGCTACCCAAACCGGAGCCCAAAATTATAACTGAATCAATATTGGAGCTGACTCCCTGTTCAGTGAGAAAAGATTTGATGTCATTAATGTAGGCTGGCAGACTCATATCAAACTAAATTTTTAATTTTATATACGCCCTTATCCTGTTTCTCTGTTAATGCAAAGACGGGGTGATTTGGCTCATGATATGTCATAATTCCATACCCCTCATTATAAGCAAGTTCTTTTAATTCTTTTCGAACCTTCATGCTCTGCTTGCCGTCAAAATCGTATTTAGCAGCAAACGTACGATTGATAGCTCCGCGTTTTCCGATAACATCACCGGCCATCAGGTATTTTTGATCACCATTTTCATAAAAAAGAGCCTGAGAAAATTCCGTATGGCCACCAATTTTCTTTGTCCGGATATGTGGAAGCGGATTCTCTGCATCCCCAAGAAAATTTAAATTTGCCCGTGACTCTATAAAACTTATAAAATCAGCTTTATCCTCATCCTGTTTATCCAAAATGGACTGTAACTTGCCCCATTCATTGCCGGAAACCCAGATATCGGCATCTGGAAATGTGAGCTCCCAAAATCCGTTTTTATTTCCTGCAAGGCCACCAATGTGATCGTAATGCAGGTGGCTGACAAAAATATCAGTTATCTCAAAATCTTCAACATCGTGGTTTTGTAAATTTTGTTTGATGATATCGGTAGATGTATCGACCCCAAATTCACCAAGGCCAACATCAAAAAGAATGTTCCTGTCGCCATCTTTAATAAGAAAAGGGTTGATGGACAATTTTAACGCTCCTTTATGGGGGGGATCGTCTCGGTCAATCCGATTAAATTTTTTATCAAGTCCTACAGAAAAAGTCCCTTCGTATAACGGAAATACAGGGATATCGGGTTTTGTGCTGCTCATAGAGGTGTGTAACTCAGAGAATTACTTTCGTTTTTTATCTTCAAATTTGTCGTAGGCATCGATAATATCCCTTACCAGCTTGTGGCGTACAACATCGCTTTGGTCAAGATATACAAATGAAATACCATCAATATCCTTCAAGATTTTTTGTATGACGATAAGTCCCGATTCTTGTTTGCGAGGAAGATCTGTTTGGGTTACATCACCGGTGATAATTGCGCGGCTATTATAACCTATACGGGTTAAAAACATTTTCATTTGGATGTTCGTGGCATTTTGGGCCTCATCCAAAATCACAAATGCGTTATTGAGAGTTCGCCCTCTCATATATGCAAGCGGGGCAATTTCTATGATGTTTTTTGTGAGTTGAAATTCGAGCTTATCATACTCGATCATCTCCTCCAGGGCGTCATAAAGCGGTCTAAGATAGGGATCAATTTTTTCTTTAAGATCTCCGGGTAAAAATCCAAGGTTTTCACCCGCTTCAACAGCTGGACGGGCCAGAATAATTTTTTTGACCTTTCGGTTTTTCAATGCCTGTACGGCCAACGCAACAGATGTATACGTTTTACCGGTACCTGCAGGCCCGATAGCAAATAGGATGTCATTATTTTGCGAAGCCTTAACGATATTTCGTTGACCACCGGTTTTGGCGGAAATAGCCTCACCATTATGGGTGTGGAGGATAATGTCACCGGTTTCTTCTTCGAAGTGCGGCATATTGGGTTTTTCTCCCTCAACTCGGTTCGATAGAGCCAAAAGAGTGGTAACATCTGCGGGTGTAACTGATCCACCACGTTTCGACATCGATATCATCTCTGTGATAATATTTTTTAAGATATCTACGTCTTCCTGTGGCCCACTAATTTTTACCCGATTACCTCTTGCTGTAATCTTGGTTTCAGGAAAGGATTGGTCTAATTGAGAAAGATTTTCGTCACCAAATCCAAGAATTACAACCGGATCTGTATCCTCAATAAATATAGTCTCTTCAGTTTGTTGTCGTTTAATATCGATAGTAGTAGTCTTATTTAATTAGATTTACTGATTATATGGTTATACAGATTTTGTACTGCCTTTATTAGCTTTCTCCATCAGCTGATTGATTCGATTTTCAATATCATCTGCTTTAAATACGCTACTTCCGGCTACGAGTATATCTGCTCCATCTTGTACAAGCTGTTGAATGTTATTAAGGCCAACACCGCCATCAATTTGTATCAAAAAATTATAACCGTGCTGCTCTTTAATAAAGTTTAATGCTTTTAGCTTCTCAAAGGTTCGATTGATAAATTTTTGCCCGCCAAACCCGGGATTAACGCTCATCAGTAGAACTAAATCTACATCAGGCATGATAGGTAGAATCTGCTCTATTGCGGTAGCGGGGTTAATAACAACTCCCGTCATACATCCATGATTTTGGATGTTCTGAATGGTGCGGTGCAGATGTGGACATGCTTCGTAGTGAACTGAAATAAGATCGCTCCCTGCATCTGCAAATGCTTCAATATATTGATCCGGATTTTCAATCATTAAGTGGGTATCAATAAACGTATCCGGGGCTGATTTACGAGCAGCCTCAACAATCATCGGGCCGTAACTGATGTTGGGTACAAAGTGACCGTCCATTATGTCGCAATGTAACCACTGAATTCCGGCATCAGTGCAACTTTTGATCTCTTCTCCGAGTTTGGAAAAATCAGCAGCTAAAATAGACGGTGCAAGTACAGGTGTAGAAAAGTTCATGTAGTGATTTTTAGTTATCGATATCTGATGTGTCGGGAGGTGCTATGTCTGTTGTATCGGCATCAATAACCCCACTTTCAGCTTCTTCTCTTGCATCAAACCGTTCGGAAACCACCAGGGTTAATGTTTCGCCCTCGGTCAATTCATCCGCTTCGGGTGAAAAAGATAGTACGGTGTTTGGAGTAACATCTTCACTCGGCTCAAAGCGAATTTCACCAACTCGTAGTCCGGCTCGGCGTATATCGCGTTGTGCTTCAGAAAGGCTTTTACCTACAATTTCCGGAACATCTACAACGCGATCGCCCAGGCCGTCGCTAACAGTTAAGTTAATAGTGGTTCCTCTACTGGTTGTATCGCCGGGTGCTACAGATTGACGGAGTACCGTGTTTCTGAATCGGCTGGATTCATATGTGATCGTACCAATATTAAAGCCGTAATTTTCAATTTGAATTTCAGCATTTCTTAACGACATATTTACTAAATCTGGCACTACTGAAGTCGGTTCTACTTCGGTATTTACCGTAAGATAAATTTTACGGTTAGGCTTTACGATTTGTAAAGGGGCAGGAGCTTGATCAATAATATAATCAGCCGGATAAACGGAATTGGCACGTCTATCTAATACTTCATGGCGTAATCCATATTTATCAAGTTTCTCTTCCGCCTCCTGGAGTGATACCTTCGTAACATCCGGTACGGTTATGCCTTGGTTGAAATTTGTAAAATTTGGCATAATGACAAATTCAAGCAGGGCAAGAGCTAAAATTCCTGCACCGATAATTCCTCCGATGGAGTAGTATAATATTTTGTTCTTAAGTAGACGTTTTATCCAATTCATGATATAAAAATACGACTTTCTGATCGATCTTAGAAGTGCTACAACAGCATGATTTATTGATCTTGAAAAAGGCTTATAGCTATTTAATTGAAGATTTGTTTCAAATTAACGCAGAAGTGAAACAGGTATTTGGGAATTATATGTAATTTTGAGGAGTGAAAAGAGCGTAATTATTCCTGTAATATAGCAAACACTGTAAATTAAATATAAATGAGAGAGATAGAAAAAGGAGAGGGAAGGCGAGGGTTTTTAAATCTCGAATCTGTTTTAAAAGGTGTTATAATAAATTACTCAACTACTGAAAAGAATCAGCAGTTGAGTTGGAAAAAGTGATTAATTGAATGCTAGCTGTAAGCTTAACCGAATCGTGTTTGCAAGAGGGTGGTCTTCTTCAAGTGAGTATAGATAGCTGAAGTCAACACCAATTATGTTGTAGCGAAGTCCGGCACCAAGAGTTACAAACTGCCGGTCGCCGTTATGTTCATGCTCGTAATAATACCCGGTTCTAAGGGCAAATTGGTTGTTGTACCAGTATTCTAAACCTGTTCCGAACATCAACTGGTCAAGTAAATTTAACTCTACGGTTTCGGTACCAATAGATCGTTCAAACGATCCCCACGAACGGAATAGGGCTTCAAATGAGCTCATACTTTCATAAGTGGCATCCTCATCTTCACCTGAAACACGTTCATTTCGGGCCATAACTTTTGAAATGTCGTTGGCAATAGTGAGTGTATTGTAGCCCTGAGAATCTAAATCAAACGTAAATGCAGAACCTACACGTAAAACAGTAGGAAGTGGATCTTTGTTCGGGCTATCAGTGTATTCAATGCTTGGTCCAACATTAGATAAATTAAGTCCCGCATTAAATATAGCATCCCTGTTACCGATTGAGAAAGGATCCGTTTTGTAGAGTGCTGCTAAATCAACGCCTACACTCGATCCGGGGCTTATTTGCTGCCCTCCAACTTCGCCATCAGCAAGTGAGCTGTAAATGAATCGAAATCCGGTACCAAGGGCGAAATTTTCATTAATTTCAAATCCATAAGAGAGTCCGCCGGAGAGTTCGTAACTATTAAACCTGCCCAACTCCAAACCTTGATTGTCTGTTCTAGTCTGTTCACCAAGATTTAGAAAAGTGATATGTCCACCAATCGTACCGATACCTTCGATGTAGTAAGTTCCTACAAGATAATCGTAAAATAAATCTGCGTTAAATGCAGGTAACCAGTTAGCATGTGTTATGCTAATTTGATTTTGCTCTTGAAAAGCTAAACCTGCCGGGTTCCAAAAAATAGCTGATGCATTATCAGCAATTGCTACACCTGTATTACCCATTCCGGCCCCTCTGGAATCAGGTTCAATTTGTAGAAATGGAACGGCAGTTATACCGACTTGGGCATTAGTTGTATGAAAAATGCCAGAAAAAATGAACAGTGCGGCGATTGATAGTACTAATTTTCGCATGGTCAAGAATAGTTAAAAAGTAGTGTGAATCGATTAATTTACAGGATACATGGTCTAAGCAAGACCCTGATTTTATTAGATGTATCCATGGGCAGCCTACCTACAAATACTCCTCGAAATTTAAATTGGAAACCTCAATTAAGAAAGCTAAGGGTTATCAAAGCGATCTCTAAGTGAGGATTTCAATATATACGATAATACATCCACTCAATGTGAAAGTCAATTTCCGTTAGATTTTAAAGAAATCTTAATTAAAGACTTTCTACTACAAGAGCAGAGGCACCACCGCCACCATTACAAATTCCGGCTGCTCCATATTTTCCACCTGTTTTTTTAAGGGCATGTAACAGAGTTACCACAATTCTTGCACCGGAACAACCAATTGGGTGCCCAATACTAACAGCACCACCGTGTATATTTACTTTATCAGAGTCTAATTCCAAAAGCTCATTATTGATAAGGGATACCACACTAAAGGCTTCGTTTATTTCAAAAAGATCAATTTTATCTTTTTTAACACCGGCTCTTTCTATCGCAATTGGCAATGCATCTGCAGGTGCGGTAGTAAACCACTCCGGTGCTTTTGCAGCACTGGCATGACTCTTAATTTTTGCCAACGGCTTTAACCCGAGTTCTTCGGCTTTATCTGCACTCATTAATAATAACGCAGCGGCACCATCATTTATACTACTCGCATTTGCAGCTGTTACGGTTCCTTCTTTGTCAAATACAGGGCGCAAACCGGGGATTTTATCATACTTAACTTTCCCAAGTTCTTCGTCCATCGTTACTTTTGTAACATCGCCTTTTCGCCCTTTTACTTTCATAGGCACTATTTCATTTTGAAATGCACCATCTTCATGGGCTTTTATAGCTCTCTTGTATGATGTTATGGCAAATTCATCTTGTTGTTCGCGGCTAATGTTACACTCTTTGGCACAAAGTTCAGCCGCATTCCCCATATGGAAGTCATTGTAAACATCCCATAAACCGTCTTTAATAATTCCATCTTCAGCTTTAGAATGACCAAGTTTTGACCCAAATCGGTGTTTACTTAGATAGTAGGGTACATTACTCATGCTTTCCATTCCGCCTGCTACAATAATATCTGCCTGGCCTAATGCTATTTGATCGGCTGCAATCATTATAGCTTTCATGCCTGAAGCACATACTTTATTTACCGTAGTTGATGGAGTTTTATCCGACAGTCCGGCTTTCATTGCAGCTTGTCTTGCAGGTGCTTGGCCAATTCCGGCGGTTAGAACATTACCCATAACCAGTTCTTGAACGTCATCGGGTTTAATTCCAGCACTTTTTATCGTCTCGAGTATAACTGCGGCTCCAAGTTCGGGAGCAGTAAATGAGGATAGAGAACCTCCAAATGATCCAATAGGTGTACGCTTTGCGGAAACAATAACTACGTCTTTCATTTTATGTAAGTTTTCTCGGTTATGAATTAAGTGCTTGTTCTAAATCCTTTATCAAATCTTCGGCATCTTCAATACCAACAGATAGCCTGATCAAGGAGTCCATCAAGCCGGCTTTTTCTCTAACATCTTTTGGGATTGATCCGTGCGTCATAGATGCAGGGTGACTCACTAGTGATTCAACACCTCCAAGACTTTCAGCGAGTGTGAATACACCCACATTGCTCATCATTTTTGATGCCGCTTCGGTAGAGTCATCTTTTAAACTAAAAGAGACCATGGCTCCAAAATCTTTCATCTGCTTTTTAGCTAAATCGTGCTGTGCATGCTTTTTACTCCCGGGATAATGCACGACATCTACTTTTGGATGGTTTTCCAAAAATGTAGCTACCTGTTTAGCATTATCAACCGATCTCTGTACACGAACAGCAAGAGTTTTTATGCCTCTTAGTGTTAAATAACAGTCCATGGGGCCGGGAACAGCTCCGGTAGTTTTAATTTGAAAACGCAGGCTTTCAATTACTTTTTTATTCGATGTAGCTACGGCACCACCAATTACATCAGAATGGCCACCTAAAAATTTCGTAGTAGAGTGCATGGCGATATCTGCTCCCAGCTCGAGTGGACTTTGCAGATAAGGCGATGCAAATGTATTATCTACAGCTGATAAAATATCGTGTTTTTTTGCTAGAGTGGTAAGTCTCTCGATGTCCACTATTCGAAGTAATGGATTTGTAGGAGTTTCGATCCATAGCAACTTGGTTTGATCCGTTATAGCTTCCTCTACTTTTGTAAGCTCGGTCATATCAACAAAGGAGAACTCAATGCCGTAAGGTTCAAACATTTCAGTAAAGAGCCTGTAGCTTCCACCATAGAGATCGTTGGTTGTTACAACATGATCTCCAGGCTTTAACATCCGAATGATTGCATCCATAGCTGCCACACCACTGGAAAAACAGATTCCATCGGTCGCACCTTCAAGTCCGGCAATCATTTTTTCGAGGGCCGTTCGTGTTGGGTTTCCTACTCGTGCGTAATCGTAGCCCTTATGCACATTGGGCGCTTCTTGTGCATACGTTGACGTTTGGAAAATAGGGGGCATTACTGCGCCGGTGGTAGATTCGTTCTCTTGTCCTGCGTGAATTGCTTTGGTGTTAAACTTCATAGTTAAATATAGGTCAAAAATTTATTTGGCTGTTCATCATTTCAGCTTCTTCATCCATCCCAAGTATAGAAAAAGATTCGTGCAAACGCTGAGCGTAAACCGGGTTGTCAGGGCTTAGTTCGATTAGTTGTTGCCAGTAGGGCAGAGACTGTTCCACAAACTGTTCACCGAATTCCAAAAGCCGTTCAGACTCATCATTATCTATCATTTCACTAAATTTCATCAATCTAGTGCCTGCATCTTTATAAAATGAAGCAATCCGGAGCTGAAAGTCTTCCCTTGCGGGGCTTTTGCTATCTAGTTCATCAAACAGTTCAGACAATGTTTGTAGTTCATCTAGAACAGAATTTATATTGCTGTTATCAATATTTTCGTTGTTGGCTTGATCGGCAAGCTCTTCAATTGTTTCAACTAAAAGGAAGTATTTTTCTGTAGCCAGTGCCTCTACATACTCAATTCTATTCGGATATTGATTGGTAAGATCTTCTAAAATCTCAATAGCATGAGAGTGATTTTCTTTTATTATATGAGCGTTTGCCAATCCGTGCAGAAAATTTGTGTTGCCCGGCTCGTCTGCAACAAGTTGCTCATACGTTGTTATGGATCTATCCAGGTAACCTGCTTCGAGGTAGAGGTAGGCCAATTTCTCTCTCAGTTTGGTAGTCAAATTTAGGTCAGAGTTCTCTGCGGCCTCAATGGTTTCTATAGCTTTTTGGGTGTCTCCATGCCGATAGTGGGTGGTTGATTGCAGACTATATGTTACCAAGCTATCCGGTATGATGGTCATCGCATTCGAAAAGTGAGCCGTTATCGCCTCATAATTTTCATCGTATGTCTCAGAGTCATCTTTTTGCAGTAAACGGACTCCTTCACCTTGCTCGTAACTCCAGGCGTTCACCAATATACTATCGGTTTTTTGTTGATAATCTTGGGTGGTAAATCCGATTTCTTCGATAGTACTTCTGAGCTCTCTATAGGTAGTTTGCCGGTCAGGAATTGGATTTATATTCTTAGCAGAACTCTTTAAAATTTCTGATTTCAAGATTTTTAGCTCGGTGCTATCAGGATGTTCTTCGAGCTCTTGGTTTACTGCAGATAAAGCTTGCTCAAATTCCCCCTCGTTATATAGTTCATCCGGAGATTTATCTGTAAGTGATAAAGTTGAACAAGAAACGGCAAAAAAAATCCCGAAGGCGAGCAAGAAGCTCACCATTCGGGTTTTAAAATCTGTCATACTATAAAATTATAAAAGGTTATTCTTGTGCGCTGTCAGCTCTTTCCATGGCTTCTCGTGCTTCTTCTTCCATTCCCAGCGTTGTATAAACTTGGAAAAGAGATTCCCAATATTCACTTATATCTGGATTCAATTCAGCAGCTCTTTCGTAATACTGTTTTGCTTGTTGAAGGGTCTCACGAGCTTCGTCGTCGAGTTCCTGAGCGAGCTGATTATCATCAACAATGCTATTACGCTTTTCGAAGATCAATGCAGCCCAGTTTTGGTAAATAATTCCCAAAATGTTGTATGCATCATCATCGTCAGACTCAAGATTGATAACTTCGTTCATCTGCTCAATTGCAATCTCAGTAAGCTCATTCGATTCTGCTTCAAGCTCTTCAATTTCTGCCTGAATATCTTCCAGCTCTTGTTCTTTTGCTTCCTGTTCAACACCCGTTAGGCTTTGAAGATCTCGTTCAACCTCAAAAGCTTCGTTGTATAACTCAGAAATACGATCATTTATTTCACCAACAGACTGATAAATCTGTGTACCCAATACTCTATAATATTGTGGGTTTTCCGGGTCGGCTGCAATCAGATCCTCAATTATAGAGATCGCTTCATCAACATTCCCCTGCTGGATGTAAATATCCGCGAGGAATTGGATGAATTGATCATTTTCAGGATATGCTTCCATCGCTTCCTGGGTTAGTGGTTGCGCCTTATCAAACAACTCTTGGTTGATGTAGAGACTAATCAAAAATTCATAATCTTCTACTTCCGGTGCATCCATCAATTCCATTGCTTTTTCGTAAGTAGAAATAGAGGAATTAATATCTCCTGTATTAAACTGTGTAGAAGAGAGAACAATATAACTAATTGCGCTATCCGGTTGGATGGTGATGGCATTATCAAAATGTGCCATTGCAAACTCATCGGGAGTATCTACAGAATTTCGTACGCTGTCTTCTGTAAGATATTCAATTCCAGAGTTGTGCTCGTAAGCCCAAAAGGTGGTTGTGAGTTCTTCAAGATCGTCATACTCACCAGGTAAGCTTTCTCTTTGTTCCATGAAACGTTTCGCATCTGTAAGAGAGCTTCTGGTATCTTCGTAGAGTGGCTTCCTTTCAGATGGTTCTTCAATTTCTTGTGCTTTAGTACCGATGGCTAAAGCCCTGTAGTAGTGGGCAACACCATTGGTTGAATCTGCATCAAGCTGTCGCTCAGCTTCTGCAATAGCTTCGTCATAGGTTCCCAACATTAAGTATGTTTGAATCTCGTCGACGAATGGATCCGTAGTTTCACAACTCCATAAAAAACCAACAAGTACAAATGGAATGAGTATATATTTTAGACTCTTCATTTTTATAAATAGATAAATTTTTGATTGTTTTTATATAACCTGTTAAAAGTAATCAATACAGCAGGATATCGCAATGATTGATGGTGAAAAGAAAATGCCAAAAAAGATCTTACATCATCATTATATTTAATTGAAAACAGACACTAAAGTTTCAATAAAAATTTTACTTATGAATCATAAAGTCGTACAAACAGATAAAGCACCTGCAGCTATCGGGCCATACAGCCAAGCTGTAATTCATAACAATGTTGTCTACTGTTCAGGCCAAATTCCTCTTGATCCGGATACAATGAACGTTGTTGATGGGGGAGTTGAAGCCCAAACAAAACAAGTGATGGAAAATATGAAAGAGGTATTGCTTGAGGCCGGAACCAATTTTGGAAAGGTTATTAAGTGCACTATTTATCTTGATGACATGGGAGATTTCGCAAAGATGAATGAAGTGTACTCATCCTACTTTGGTGAAAACCCACCTGCGCGAGAAGCTATTGCAGTAGAAACCCTTCCTAAAAATGTAATGGTAGAAGTAAGCTGTGTTGCTTACATCTAAACTACTCTTCGGAATTGTTATATGAAACAGAACGGGTACGCACCGTTCTGTTTCCAATTCCATCATAAATTTCAAACTCTACGGTATTTACTTCTTCCGGCACAAAACCCGGCCGATAGTAGATCAGCAAATCTTTTTCCGGGTCATATTCAATAATCCCTCTCCGGCCGTTTACTGTAATTTCAGATTTATGATAATCAATCCCTGACATCTCGTCTACAGTTGGAATAGTTACGATATAGTTCTCCCCTAAATTTTTCTCAATTCTTGGAGTACCTGCAAAAGGTGGGTGGATATCTTTTTTGATGCGCAGTTCAGTAAACTCTTCAAGCTTTGCCAGTAATAGCCCCCCTGATATTGAAGAGCTTATAAACGTAAAGCGGTCGCGGTACTCATCATATGCAAAAAGTCCAATCTGATGATCATCGGCAACCTCATCCGGTAGTCGGTATCCAAAATACATTTCATCCTGAATGGGTAGGCGATTCGGGCTGAATTCAAAAGCGGGATATCCATCTTTAACTGTTTTTTGCCACTTTATTTCCAATGTGTCATAGAGTGCATTTTTGGGAAGTGATATCCAGGCTCTTTGGTTTGATGTTGCCATACTCTGCCGTTTTCCGGGAGTAAGCTTGTGCTGTATCAAACCGAAATCCTCTTCTGCCAGAAGGATAGAGGGGTTGGATTTCGCAGCATTATTATTTACCTCGATAAGATCCGTTAAAAAGCGGTTGGGCACAGGGTTGATCGATAAATTCCGAGCTGATTCCAATGCCCGATTCGGTTTGGGGTAAGCGGGTACACTGCCGATGTTTTTAATTGAGGTGTTATCTTCGAAAATTAGATCAACAGTTGCTACTGATCTGTTATCATAGATATCTTTGGCGATAATTTTAATGGTATAAGTACCCTCATCGAAAGCCAGAACGCCGCGATTCAACAACCTTTTGTACATCGGCAGGCGGTTGCCATTAACGGTATATAAACGTTGAAAACCTCGCCGGGTCTGGTAAAGAATTGGATACGAGCGATCGAGATACATCATCTGATCTTCGGGAAAAGAGAAGTGATCAGCTTTTGAATGAAATAGCGTATCGCTATCGGCAACCATAATTAACTGGTGAACCGCATACACATTTGGGGTTCTGTTGGCACGATCATACACATCTATCGCTAAACCCACCGGGGTTGATGTTTTAAACTCTCCAAAATGAAGAGTGTCTGAGTCTGTTTCTTTCGGTGTTAAAGTGGTGTTCCCCTCTAAATGGAGGGTATTGGGGTTTAAACCTTCAACTGCCAGTGCGGAAAATACGGGGGCAAGAGTATCATCTACCGTTTCTTGTAAATTTGTTAGCAGAGGATTGAACGGTTCGTTGTCAGGAGTTCGTAACTCGAAATGGAGATGTGGAGGACCAACACCGGTAGAACCTGTGTAGCCAATCAGTTCTCCCTGTTCCACATAAATTCCATGCTCTTCAAAATTTTCGTTGAACTCAAATGAATAGGTCTCCATCCGGAGAGAATCGACCAGCTGTTGAAGGCTATCTTCAAACCGGTTCAGGTGAGCATAAAGTGAGTATGAGCCATCGCCATGTTTTAGGTAAATTACATTACCATATCCAACAGGGCTGACACCTACTCTGCTAATAAGCCCATCTCTGGTGGCATAAACATCGTAACCTTCAATCCCCCAGGTGCGAATGTCGATGCCGGAATGTAGATGGGCAGATCGTGTTTCTGCAAATGTAGAGGATAAATATTCTGTGGCATTTGTTGGCCAGAGGTAGGATGTAGTATCACTTAAGAACGATAAATTTTGTGCACTCCCCTGAACAGGCAGGAAAAAGTGAAGGATGAAAAGAAGTAAAACAGAACGAAGTAATTTACTCAACATGAACAGCTAACGTTGATAGGTTGTTATCCAGTGTAGCTTCAATTTGGTCGCCACTTGAGAGCTTGCTAACACCTTTTGGAGTACCTGTAAAAATCAGGTCTCCGGGGTAGAGCGTAAAATTATAACTCAGGTAAGAAATTAATTCATCAACCGGGAAGATCATCTTGGCAGTAGAATCGTCTTGTCGGACTTTACCGTTTACCTTCAGCTGGAGTTTTAAATTCTGTAGGTCTACTGTACCTTCGAAAGGCAGCAAATTTCCAACCGGTGCAAATGTATCGAACCCTTTGGCGAGGCTCCAGGGGAGGCCTTTTGATTTGGCATCCGACTGTATATCGCGCGCAGTTACATCTATGCCAACACCAAAACCGCGAATAGCTGATGCTGCGTGTTCCGGGGAAATGTCTTTGACTTTTTTACCGATAAGAATAACGAGCTCAATTTCGTGATGTACGTTATTTGATCTCTCGGGGATGGTTATTGTGTCACCATCATGAATGATACTACTTCTGGGTTTGAGGAAAACCACGGGGTCGGTCGTTTTCTCACTTTTCATTTCGTGAATGTGCTCTACGTAATTACGGCCGATGCAGTAAACGGAGCCGTATTGAAGATCCGGGTAAGAGGGGATTGAAAAATTCATGACTTAAAATAAAAAAAGCCCCAATACTTCGTATTGAGGCTTTGTAGAAATTTGTAAATAAACCTTAAGCAGTAGGCTCTACAGATACGAACTTTCTTCCGCCACCACGCTTACGAAAAGTAACTTTTCCGTCAGCTGTAGCAAAAAGTGTGTCATCTCCACCGCGTCCTACATTAACTCCGGGGTGAAATTTTGTACCACGCTGCCGAACAATAATGTTTCCGGCACGAACAATTTCACCGCCATACTTTTTAACTCCAAGACGTTTCGATTCTGAGTCTCTTCCGTTCCTTGTTGAACCTTGACCTTTCTTATGTGCCATTGTTAAATCCTTCCTTTAAGAGATTTTATCGATTTTTAGTTGGGTAATATGCTGCCTGTGGCCTCTTTTTACCCGATATCCTTTTCGTCGTTTCTTTTTGAAGACCATTACTTTATCACTTTTAAGATGATCTTCAATTTTGGCTTCAACTTTTGCCCCTTCAACAGTAGGCTTGCCAATTTTTACATTACCTTTGTCATCTTTAACAAGCAGAACGTCTTCAAAAGTTACGTTCTCATCATCAGTATTGAGCCTGTTTACAAAAACAGATTGGTTTTCCTCAACTTTGTACTGATGTCCGCCAATTTTTACGATAGCGTACATAATCTATATTCCTTTAAATTGCTTTTTTTGATAGAAAAGAAAGATAATGGTTTTAGGATAAATATAAAAAGCCTCAAGGCATGTTTTTTTGAAGCTAAACACATATTTTAAAAGAAAAACCAAATACCATGAGCAAACAACTACCGGATCTACATAAACAAGCTTTTAAGTACAAGAACAGTAAAAAGCTCCAGCACGATGGTGGCAGAGCCTGGATAAAAGATTCTCAACTTTTTGAGGCCAGGAAAGATGCCAATGGCAAAATCATCACAAAAGGGGATGATAAAAAGCAGCTGGAGAGCGCACCAACTGAGACCTCAAAGTCTATCTAACTCGCTTTTCGTTTTGGTACAGCCCGGTGTATACCGGTTTTATTAACGTGACCGATATATTTTCCGATGATGCGGACTTCCTCAAATACATCGGGCTCTACCACAATATCATCATACTCTTCATTGGCGGGCTCAAGGCGCAGTCCGTTTTTATCTTGATAGATACGTTTTAAGCTCGTTTCCCCATCATACAGAACCGCACCTATATCACCATTTTGCAAATCACTATCCATAAGGAGTACAAAATCTCCATCGTAAATTCCTTCATCTTTCATACTCATTCCTGAGACTCGCAAGGCAAACAGGCTATCTAAATTCGGGAACAAAGTTTCCAGTGTAATACTACCCAGGTCAGATTCTACAGCCTCTTGGAGATAACCGGCCGCAATCATTCCTTTTACGGGGATCCCACTACTTTTAGCGCCCCAAATTTTATCACTGAGATCGGGGTGAATATCGTACTCATCGTCATCACCGCGTATTAAATATCCCTTTTTTAGAAGCGCCTGAATATTTTGTGTTACACTGTTGGGAGACTTATAATCAAAGGCATCGGCAATTTCGCGATAGGTAGGCCATACAGAATGTTCGTTCTTATAGTCTACGATGTAATCAAAAAATTCCTTCTGCTTTCGGGTAAGTTGAGCAAGATCCATAGTTGTATTTATTTAATGTAAGATATATGTGTAATAAACGAAGATCTGATATGAATTACAATAGATGGGATGATAAGACTTTATGGAGCCGGCAGATTGCTATTTTTTCGTGCCTGCTCCTTCTTTTTGTTGGGTGTATGGATAACAAGCCACTAAAAACCAGTGAGGTAATCACGGACTACTATCCGGATATTGCAGAAGCGATTACTGATCGCAATGCTGATCAGCTGTTTGATTATACCGATCATCATGAGAGTGAAGTTGGGGATCTGGCATGGAGAGCTCTGGCTAAAACCGAAATAGAGGACATGGCCGGCTTTTTGAACAGGGTGATGGCAGAAGACACCAAACCGGCCTGGTTTGCCCTTAGTTTTCATTCACTGAATAATGAAGACCATCAAACGATTCGGGATAAGTATCTGGATGGGGATATTCAATCACATTATGTATGCGAAGTTTTTCGGAGAGCGGGTGGAGCCGAGGAGCTTGATCTGCTTCTCCATCAAACCGAAAACGTAAAGGAATACCCAATTTGTGCACTTGCGGTGGGGACAATTTTAACGAGGGAACCCGTATCGACGGAAACAAAACAGGCAATTCTTCAATTCGCTTTTGAAACCGGGAA
>SKWF01000137.1 GCA_007129085.1 Balneolaceae bacterium
AGAATTAGCTACAGAGCTATTAGATTTACCAAGCAGATCAAGCGAGTTTAGAAAGTTCTCGTACCAAACAATTAACCCACAGGTATTAAAGGGGATTTTTTAAGATACTCGACCGTCGAGTGATTCGACGGTCGAGTGCTTCTCCGCTTAAGTGTTAATTTAATAAATAGTGAATTCGTTGGGTGAGGATTTACGCAAGCTTATCAAGCGCAGTTTCCAACCGTTGAACGACAACCTCTTTCCCCAAAAGCTCCATGGATGTAAAGAGGTCGGGGCCGAACCCTTGACCGGTAACGGCAATTCGGAGCGGCATCATTAATTTGCCGAATCCTACATCATGCTTTTCGATAACATCTTCGAGTTTTGATTTAAGTGTTTTGGCCTCAAACTCATCATCGGAAAGTTGTTCAACAGCAGCTTTGTAATCGCTGACTAGCTCGCCGCTGTTATCTTTCCACTTTTTGAGGGCTTTTTCATCGTACTCTTCCGGGTCTTCAAAGAAGAAGCTCCCCATGGTAAGGATCTCGTCGATTTTACTTACCCGTTCGATAACCAGATTAATTGCTTCTTTCAGGTACTCATCACTTTTGGTATCCACACCCTGTTCATCAGCTACTTTCTTCACCCGCCCGATAATGTTTTCGACAGGTTTTTCGCGCAGGTACTGTTCGTTGTACCACAACAATTTTTTATGATTAAACACTGCGCCGCCTTTGCTGACCCGATCGAGGGTGAATAGTTCGCAAAGTTCATCAAGGGAGTGTACTTCGCTGTCGTCACCGGGGCTCCAGCCGAGATAGGCGAGGAAGTTTACAAGTGCTTCGGGCTCGTAATCCTGTTTGATATACTCTTTCGTATTTACGGGAATTCCTTCCTGTTCTGCTTTTCGTTTTGAAAGCTTTCCACCACTTGGCGACATAATTAGCGGAAGGTGTGCCATTTGCGGAGCTTCCCAGCCAAATGCGTTGTAGAGCAGAATATGCTTGGGAGCACTACTGAGCCACTCTTCGCCGCGAATTACGTGTGTAATTTTCATTTCGTGATCATCCACCACGTTTGCCAGATGGTAGGTAGGCATTCCGTCTGATTTAAGAAGTACCTGGTCATCAAGGCCTTTCGATTCAAACGAAACGTGTCCGCGAATCATATCTTCAAACCGGATCGATTCCCGTCGCGGCACTTTCAGGCGAACTACATACTCATCGCCATTCTCTAATTTTTTCTCTACCTCATCAGCCGGGAGTGTGAGACTATTTTTCATAGATTGACGCGTAATGGCATCATATTTTGGCGATGGATTTCCCGATTTTTGCAGCCGCTCTCTCATTTGATCCAGCTCTTCGGGCGTATCAAATGCGTAGTATGCGTGGCCGGATTCTATCAGCTTCTGCACATGTTCGTGGTACAGTTCCTTTCGTTCACTTTGCCGATAGGGGCCGTAGTCTCCACCATGATGCGGGCTCTCGTCTACCTCCATGCCGCACCAGTTCAGGGAATCTATAATATCCTGTTCGGCACCTTCAACGTATCGGCTCTGGTCGGTATCCTCAATCCGCAGGATAAACTTTCCATCCTTATGATGTTTGGCAAACAGGTAGTTGTAAAGTGCCGTGCGAAGGCCACCTACGTGTAGGAAACCGGTGGGTGAGGGGGCAAAACGAACGCGAACAGATCCTTCCATGAGGTAAAATTTTAGTTGGTTTGATTATTTTTTCAGTACCGAAAAATAAGGCGATTTACACACGAAGGCTAATGTAAATACTGACATACATTTAGTTAGCGCAGAAAAATGAATTGCTAATCGTTTGTTGTTGTTTTGATCTGACGAAATTCTATATTGGCATTCTACAATCACACTTAACTGCATACTTATGAAACAATTCATCGCAAAGGCACTCTTCTATCTCTCGTTGTTGGCAACGTTAACTTTTATTCTCTCCGGTTACGGATACCAGTGGGAATTATGGACACTTGGAATGGGGTTTTCTCTGCTCCGATATAGCGCATATGCTGCAATTGGTCTGTTAGTTGCACAACTTTTGGCGCTCTTTTTTATGAAAAAATCCGGCGCAAAAGCTGTCTCCATGTTGGTTGTAGGGGTGATGTTTACGCTGCTGATTTCCGGTACCGCGCTTTATTGGCAACAGAAAGCCCAGGGCGTTCCACCCATTCACGATATTACAACCGATATGGAAAATCCGCCTGAATTTGTCGCGATGGTTCGTCTGCGTGAGGATGCCCAAAATCCACCTGAATATTCCGGAGAGGAGGCCGCTGAAGCACAGCGGGAAGCTTATCCCAACGTGCAGCCGCTAATGACGGCCGCTCCCAAACAAGAAGTGATTGATGAGATTGTAACACTGATTGTTTCACGGAATTGGGACTTGGTGAGCATCAACCGTCAGGAGGGACGGGTGGAGGCGACCGAAAAGCTGGCCTGGTTTGGATTTAAGGACGATGTGGTACTTCGCATAACTGAAACCGATGATGGGTCGCGGGTTGATATGCGATCGAAATCCAGAATAGGTCGAAGTGATATCGGTGTAAATGCCGATCGGATCGAATCATTTCTGAGAGACCTTGAGAACCGGCTTGAACCGTAAGTTGTTGTCAGAATTTGGAGGTTTTAAGGTTCTGACTTCTGAATTCTTATATTTTAGAACCGTCACCCTTTATAATTTCAGAAAATCTTAAACCAACTAATTATGTCCGATTCCAAAATCCCCCGTTTTCACCTCGCATTTCCAGTAAAAGAGCTAAAAGATACCCTCATATTTTATCGGGATGTTTTGGGCTGCGAAACCGGCCGGAGCTCCGAAAAGTGGATCGATTTTAACTTTTTTGGTCACCAGGTAGTGGCGCACGTCAGCCCCGAAGATGCCGGTAAATCGGCCAAAAATGAGGTGGATGGCCACGAGGTACCGGCCAAACATTTCGGGGTAATTTTGGAGTGGGACGAGTGGCATAAGCTTGTTGATCGACTCATTGAACACAACCAGAAGTTTGTGATCGATCCCTACATTCGTTTTAAAGGCGAACCCGGTGAGCAGGCTACTATGTTCTTCCTCGATCCGAGTGGAAACGCATTAGAGTTCAAGGCGTTCCGCGACGAGAGCCAGATATTTGCGAAGTAATTTGGAGTAGATGGTAGATAGTATAAAGTCTATAGACCATCTACTATTATCTATCTACTGTCATTTTCAAACTCCTCTTCAATAAACTCAATCCGGCCGGCGATCTCTTCCCACTTGTCAAGGTTATCGGCCAGGCCGCTTTTTATCTCTTCATACTCCATGGAGACCTCTTTTACATTATCGGCGTCATCATAAAAATCAGGTTGGGCCATCGCCTCCTCAATTTCTGATTTCCGCTCCTCCATCTCCTCAATCTCTTTTTCAATTTTGTTGAGTCGTTTTTGCAGCGGTTTAATTTTACCTGAAAGAGCATTCCGTTTTTCTGCTTCCAGTCGGCGCTGCTCTTTTCGGCTCAATCCTTCATTCTTATTCTGCTCTTTTTTCTTTTGGTCTGCTTCTTCTGCCGATTGTTCTTCCTCAGCTTTTAATTTCAGATAATAGCTGACATTACCAATCCAGGTTTTCAATCGGCCGGGCTGTACTTCCAGAGTTTTACCAACAATGGGGTCGAGGAAATCCCTGTCGTGCGATACAATCATCAACGTGCCTTCGTACTGTTGAAGCGCCTGCTGAAGAATATTTTTCGATTGCATATCCAAGTGGTTGGTGGGCTCATCAAAAATGAGAAAATTACCGGATGTCAGCAGCATTTTTGCCAGGGCTACACGGCTCTTTTCACCACCGGAGAGAACGCTGACTTTTTTAAATACATCATCACCCACAAAAAGAAAAGACCCCAAAATGGTACGCAGCTGGGTTTCGTTCTGATCGGTTGCCGCCTGTTTCATCTCCTCGAGCGGTGTGTTTTTGGGATTCAGTTCATCCGCCTGGTGCTGGGCAAAATATCCCGGCTCTACATTATACCCAATTTTTCGCTCTCCGGCCGTTATCGGCTCAAGTCCGGCAAGAATACGAATCAGCGTAGATTTACCGGCGCCGTTTGGGCCCACCACCGCAATTTTATCGCCGCGCTCTATTTCGTAGTCAATACCATCGAACACTACATTGTCGCCATATTTTTTCACCACGTTTTTCAGCTCAAGCACAATCTGTCCCGACCGTCCCGGTGGCGGAAAGTTGAACCCGATGTTCGACTGCTCCTCTTCCAGCTCAATTTTCTCCATCTTTTCAAGCTGCTTTATACGGCTTTGAACCTGCTTCGCTTTGGTAGCTTTATATCGAAAACGATCAATAAATTCCTGCGTCTGTTTTATCTCCTTCTGCTGATTTTCGTACTTCTTTTCCAGCAGCTCTTTCTCCTGCTCGTATTTCTTTTCATAAAAAGTGTAATTACCGGCATAATCACCCAGGTCTCCATTTCGTACAGCGAGTGTTCGGGTTGTAACCGTATCCAGAAAAGCCCTGTCGTGCGATACAATAACCACTGCTCCATCGTAGTTTGTAAGGAATTTCTCCATCCACTGCAGCGATACGATATCGAGGTGGTTGGTGGGCTCATCAAGCAGGAGGTAGGTGGGCTTTCGAAGCAGTAGTTTCGCCAGGGCGATCCTCATCAGCCAGCCGCCACTGAACTCCGTTGTGGAGCGGATAAAATCCTCTTCATCGAACCCGAGCCCCATTAGAATTCGCTCTATATCGGCTTGAAGGGTGTATGAACCGGAATTTTCGAGCTGTTGCTGAACGGTGCCGAATCGCTGGATGGCTTGGTTGTGCTCATCACTGCCGGGCTCCAGGTTTTCCATTTTGGATTGGAGAGACTCAAGTTGATCGCGCAGCTCCAGAATTTCCTTAAATGCTTGTTCCACCTCTTCGTAGACGGTCAGGTCGGGGTCGGGTTCAACACCATCCTGTGGTAAATATCCAACGGTCTCCTCATTGCTGATGGACACAGAGCCACTATCAGGGTTTTGCAGGCCGGCAATAATTTTAAGAAGCGTGGATTTTCCCGCACCATTGGGTCCAACGAGGCCAATCCGTTCGCCGGGATTAACAATTGTACTGATGTTGTCAAATAATGCACGATCTCCGAAATGGAGCGTTATACCATCTAATTGAAGCAATAGAAACGATTTAGGAAGTTAAAGATATCAGGATTATTTTAATCAACGTGAATTCGATGCAGAACACAATTTTGCTCTGTTAAACTCTTTATAAAAAGGGTTTGCCAATTCAACTTTTGGTGCCGAGTTCACAATCACTTAGTGGAAACGTATTTCCTGTTTAAATCAGGTGGAAAATACCAAGGATTATCATCACCCAAAAAGATTTCGAATGGATAGATTAAGATACATTTTTTGTGCCCTCTTTATGTTATTAATGATGAACGCCTGTTCAGAAGATCTGCAGCAACCGGCGTTTGAGTATAATATTGGCAATCCCGCCGTAGTGGGGAGCCAGTATCCCAATCTGCATGTCGACAATACGGGCATGGTAACGATGAGTTGGATTTCCAAGATTGAGGAGGATTTTTACGCTGTGGAGCTCGCCACATTCAACGATGGATCTTGGTCGCAGCCTCGTACAGTAAATACAAGCAGAGATTATTTCGTAAACTGGGCAGATTTCCCATCGGCGGTATCGCGAGATGGAGATGTTGTAGCCGCTCATTGGCTTAGAAAAATTGAGGGTGGCCCGTATGCCTATAATGTGAATTTAGTATTTCCCGAAGAGCAGGCTCGCCGATGGACCGATCCCATCACCCCACACCTTGATGGAACCGCAACGGAGCACGGGTTTGTGTCGATGGAGCCGTTGACGAATGATCGTGTTTTGGCAGTTTGGCTTGATGGACGTAACACCGAAGGGCGTGGCCATGATGAGTATTCAGATCCCGATAAATCGATGACGATCCGATCTGCGGAAGTTTCGAGGGATGGAACCATCAACCGGAAACGGGAAATTGACGGCATGGTTTGCGATTGTTGCCAAACAGATCTGATTTTAACTGACGACAGCGCCTACGTTGTCTATCGCGGCCGCACGCAAGATGAAATTCGAGATATCTATATCAGCCGGTACGATCTGGAATCGGGAGAGTGGAATGAACCGGTAAAAGTCCACGATGATGGCTGGCAAATTAACGGCTGCCCGGTAAATGGGCCGCGGATTGATGCCAACGGCGATAAAATTTCGGTTGCCTGGTTTACCGGGGCTGATGACAGCAGGAAAGTACACGTGGTAACATCCGATGATAGGGGCGAGACATTTTCCGAACCCGAGGTGATATCGAATGATCGACTTACCGGCCGTGCTGATGTTGTGGTCAGCCGGGATGACGATGTGTACGTTAGTTGGCTGGAAGAGCGTGATGAAATTGGCGATGTAATGATGAAGAAAATTGGAGAAGAGAATCAATCCGTCCGGGTAGGAATCACATCTTCCTCCCGCCGAAGCGGCTTCCCGAGAATGGCCGAAACCGCCGAGGGAATTCTTTTTGCCTGGACACAAACCGATCCGCTGGTTCGTGTACGAACAGCGTTTGTCCCTTATGACGTGGACCTTTCAGAAATTGAAGATGCAGAAGCCCCGGCTGAATAATTGAAGCGTATTTGTCCTGAACCAAAAGTCAATTTTAGATTTTACTCTTTGTTACTGAATCCACCTTTTTAGTTTAAACGATCTTTACGTTCTTAATTCATTACCAATTAACCCTCAAAACAATAACCGATGTTAAAAAAACAGTACATACTCCCTTTTCTATTTCTGTTCGCTTTCCAGGTATCCTGCGCGGGTGCTCAAAACGCAACAGAATCTGATAACGACCACCGCCAGCAGGCGATTGAAATTTTAGAGCGTGTTCCGCTTTTTGACGGCCATAACGATGTGCCGTGGCAGTACCGAAATCGGGTGGATTACAAGTTTTCTGAGCTCGATTTTTACGACACCACTCAGCTTGATAACCCGATGCACACCGATATCCCTAGACTGAAAGAGGGCCGGGTAGGTGCACAATGGTGGAGCGTTTATGTGAACGCTAATATTCCTGAGGATGAGGCCGTAAAGCAAACGATGGAACAGGTCGATTTTGTCCACCGAATGGTTGAGAAATATCCTGACCATTTTGAGCTGGCGTTGACGGCCGATGATGTAGAGCGAATTTTTGCTGATGGAAAAATTGCCTCGTTAATCGGTATGGAGGGCGGACATTCTATAGCCAACTCCCTGCCTGTACTCCGGATGTTTTACGATCTGGGAGCTCGATACATGACCATTACCCACGGCCGTACGCTGGATTGGGCTGATGCCGCCGG
>SKWF01000271.1 GCA_007129085.1 Balneolaceae bacterium
GAAATTAACCGTACACCACCCAAGACCCAAGCCGCACTGCTTGAGGGTATGCAGGAGGCAAATGTAACCGCTTCAGGCAAACGATATGAATTAGATCAGCCCTTTTTTGTGTTGGCAACTCAAAACCCGATAGAACAAGAGGGGACCTATCCCCTGCCAGAAGCACAGCTCGATCGATTCATGTTCAATATTTGGCTCAATTATCCTTCACTTGAAGAAGAGGTGCAAATTGTATCGCAAACCACCTCAAAAAAAGATGTGACGATTAATTCCATTCTGGAAAAAGACCAAATTTTAGAACTACAGAATTTAATCCGTGAAGTCCCTGTACCTGATCAAGTACTAGAAAAAGCTGTACGTTTGGTTACCCAAACCCGGCCTAATACAGAGCTCTCTCCAAAATTGGTAAATGAATATTTAAGCTGGGGAGCCGGGCCAAGAGCTTCGCAATTTTTAATATTAGGCGCAAAAACCAGGGCCCTATCCGAAGGGAGATACAATGTAGAGCTAAGTGATATAAAGTCATTGGCCATTCCGGTTTTACGCCATAGAATTGTTACCAATTACGCCGCCGAAGCTGAAGGGCTTTCTACCGTAGATATTATTAATAAACTTGTCAAAACGTTGTAATCACTTTGAACGAATATGATCAGTCTTTTTATACAAGGATTTAGCCCTGTACTTCCTGCAATCCTGCTGATCATAATTTTAGCCTTCTCAATTGCCCTTTCCTGGTGGAGTTACCAATATCTCACCTCTATTCCATTGTGGAAAAAAACCGGCCTGATTACGCTTCGTGCATCAGCTTTAACTATTCTTTTACTGCTGCTTTTTAATCCTTTTTTACAGATTACTGAAACTGAAATTCAAAACCCTGAAATTTATATCTATCTGGATGACAGCCAGAGCGTAGATATCACCCGTGGTGAGTATAACGGACTGGAGAGTTATCAAGAAATTCTAAGTTCGCTGGAATCAAACCTGGATGATAATTTTGAATACACGTTTCATCTGTTTGATAACGAAGTGCGTGAAGGGTCAGAAGTTGAAGCCTTGGGAACAGCTACGAATATTCAAACTGCAGTTGAGCATATTGCGGATAATCAGAATGATATGGTATCTGCTATCCTTATTTCTGATGGAATCTACACTCGTGGCAGAAATCCGATTTTCACGGCTCAAAATCAATCCACTCCTATATTTACCATTCCGATAGGTGATACAACCGACGTTCGTGATGTGCTTATCTCTGATGTAGGTTTTAACTCAACAGCCTATCTAGATACAAGGGAAACAATTAGAGTAGAAATTCAACAAAGTGGGTATCCGAATGAGGTGGCTTCTGTTGATCTTTATAGAAATGGAGAATTATATGATGAGCGCGAGGTTGAGTTTATTGAAGAAACGAGCAGCCATGAGGTGCAATTTGATGTAGAGTATGATGAAGAAGGTGTGGTTCAGTACGAGGTAGACATCCCCGGCCTGCCCGAAGAATTTACCCTGCAGAATAACACCGAAACGTTTGCGGTTGATGTTCTTGATGCTCGTACGAATATTTTGTCACTGGCATTTGAAGTGCACCCTGATGTTGCCTCCATAAGGCGATTAATAGCTTCAGATCGGCAAAATGAACTTACCTCCACAAATTTTATTAGAGATGGAGTGTATACAAATATAGATCCCACCACTGAAGGTGAAGATTATGATTTAATTGTGCTACACGGTTTACCCTCTCAAAATGATCCGATTACAGCTTGGCTAAATGAGCAGGATGAAACGCCGATGGTCCTGTTTCAAACCCCGGCCGGTTATCAGCAGATGGATCAAGCCGAAGTTTTAGATGCTTTTCCGCATTCAGTCAGTACTACAGGCTCAATTTTAGATGTTCACCTAAATCTCGTATCAGATAGAGACTCCCATCCTATTCTGGAATTTACAGCTATCGATTTCAGAAGATTTCCCACTGTTAAAACTATGCAAACAGATTACTCCCTATCGGGATTGGCTGAATCGCATATTATGGCGGAGTATCAACGTAATGAAACAGATATCCCAATTGTGGTTACCGAATTAGATGTAGACAGGCGATCAGTTTTCATAAATGCTTTTGGCTGGTTTAGGTATGCTACCTCTGCCAATGAAGAGGTAAATAACTTTTATAATGAATTTTTTACGAACGTCATTTCGTGGGCTTCCACATCTCCTGATGAGGATAATTTGACCATCCAACCGGCTGATGATTCATTCACAGAAAATGAGAACATTGTTATACGGGGAAATTTAGTAAATGAACGGGGGGAGCCCGAACCGGATGCACTTATTGAGCTGGAATTAGAACTGCAAGAAGAGGAGGAAACGCAGCAATTTAGGATGAACAGTATTGGCAATGGAGAGTACGAAGTTGATTTAGGTACATTTCCGGAAGGTTTTTACAGAGTTCGAGCTGAAGCAACGAAGGGAGATCGTACTATCGGTGGAGCTGAAACTTCATTTAATGTTGGGCAATCTACACTGGAATTTATGAATACGCGACGTAACGATCAGCTGTTGACTCAATTGAGCGCCAGGACAGGCGGTCTCTTCCTCTCTGACCATCAATTAGGAGCTATGTATGACTTACTATCAGAGCGGGGCTTAAATGAGCAAATTGAGCGAATACATCAAGAGAATAGATATTTATATAGTATGCCCTTCTGGTTCTTTATTGTCATTGTGCTGCTCAGTGCAGAATGGATACTTCGCCGAACCATCTCTCTTCCATAGAAATTTAAATTGCACATAAAATCACGTCAATTTAGCCGCTATCGATCTATGTAAATTGACCTATATTTTTTTACTACTCCCTAGACTGCCATGGAGTCAGAAACATTAATTCTGATGTATTTACAAAAATACTAACAAGGTTTTTATCGTCTGTAATAAAAATTTCGATCTAGCCCTCGATCAACGATTTTAATATCCACCGATCATCTTTATCAAGAACACTTGTATTTAAGATGGTTTGACCAAATGAGAGTTCAATAAACAACTTACCATGTGAACTGCATCACTACACAGTAATAACAGTCTATACATCAAATCTTCACTTATAAAAAAGTGTAGACATAAAAAAAGCCCCACTCGTTTAAGAGTGAGGCTTAAAAGCTTTGTAACGATACAGATATCGCTAGTTAGCTACTTATCGTTAGTTCTTTTTGGTAACCAAGAGAACTATAAGTCCAATAATTACTGCAAGACTGATAAGGAACAGGATAAACATCAAGTTGGAAGTAGGAGCAGCATGTTGTCCCCAGTCTCCAAGCTTAACATCAATTGCTGCGATATCTGATTGGGAAAGTACATTTCCGGCAATCAGGTGCTCGCCCCACTGTGCTTTTACAGTGTTATTCCAGTAATCAGAGAAGCTTCTGTAAAGTTCGTAATCAGCTTCTTCGTTCTGTTCTTGAGCAACTGCAATGGCATCATCAACAAATGCATTTAGAGCGTTGTTAAATGTGTCATCACTTGTAAACTCAGGAAGTTCAATTCCGTTTTGGTTAAATGCGCTACTAAGAGCACCCCAAAGTTTGTTGTTTACACTTGCTTCCCAAGCTGAAAGAAGATCAGTGATCTCTTGTTCTGCTTGGACGGGTCGATCAGGAGCGTAAGCACTTGCCATACGTTCTCCGATTTTGTCCCAAATGGTATCAAAGTATCCGTGCTGGGCTCTCATCCGTAAAAAGTCGGCAGCTTCGAGTCCTGCATCACGATCAGCAAGGTTAATGTACTCCGAAATAATGGTCTCGAGCAGTGCCAGCGGATCGTCTTCAAGACTTTCAGCAGCTTCTGCAATCTCAGACTGCGTTTCAGCATCCATTGCTTCGTATCTTCTCATCAAGTCATCAAGCAATTCGGATACAAACGCATCTCTGTTTTCGAGGCTTTCCCGATATTGAGAAACGAGTCCGGATAGTCTGCGTTCGTTAGCAGCAGATCGTTCCATACGTTCTCTAAGAGCATCGGAATCTTCATCCATTTCAGATAGTTGACTTCTCAACTCTTCAATTTCAGCTTCGAGTTCTGCAATTCGTTCGTTCAGGTCTTCAATAACTGCGATGTTATCTTGAGTTACTGATAAACGAGACTGCAAATCGCCGATTCGTTGTTCGAACGTATCAGGATAGAGTGCTTGATCCAATAGATCTGCATAGCCTGAGTATTCGGCTTCAAGTTCACTGATTTCATCAACTAATGAAGCAACTTCATCAGACGATGATGCCTCGTCCACTTTTTGAACGAGTTCTTGGTAATCAGCTCTAAAGTCTTGCTGCACTTGGTGGTCGGACTGTTGTGCGACTACTGTTGTGCTTGCAACAAATAAAAGAGCTGCCAATGTAGAAATAGTAGATGTCATAAATTTCTTCATAGTTATCCCTCTTATCTGAGTCCTTCGTGTGTTAAGGTATAAGTTTCGCCTGTACCTAGATCAACCAGTTCGATGTTTCCATCTCGCAGGTTAAAGGCAGGTTGACTTAGTTCCCCAATTTCGATTTTAGTTTCTAATTTGAGTTCACTTTCAGCCGATTCAAACACGTATACGTTGTTGAAGCCGCTTGCAGTTAGGAAGTAATATCCGGCACGATTTCGAATAAGACGTACTTCCTCTGCAGGAACGCCCTCTTCTTCGATAATTGGTCCGATATTAAATTTAACTGCATAACGCTGATCGTGAACCTCTAAATTGTCGTCGGGTGCAATTACGCTCTCAATAGGCTGAGAGTAATCAACATCCTCAAGGACAAGAGAAGGACCACATGCAGCAGCGCCAAACAATAAAGCTACACACAGCGAAAGTGTGGTTAGTTTTGGTTTTGCCATAATAGTACTATTTCTGATGTTTTAGTGAGTGTTTAGTTGTAGATAAAAAATGAAACTGATGTTCCATCATACCTTTAGTAAACTTCTGCAAGGAATTGATGAATCCAACGATGTAGTACCGTTTAGAAATTCAATCTCCATAATAAAGGAAAAGCCAACAATGATTCCACCCAATTTTTCAACTAATTTAGATGCCGCTGATACAGTACCACCGGTTGCTATTAAATCATCGTGGATTATCACCCGATCCCCTTTCTTAAGGGCATCAGCGTGTATTTCAAGGGAGTCTGAACCGTATTCTAATTCATATTTTTGGCTGTAAGTATCCGCCGGTAACTTGCCTGGCTTTCGAATTGGAATAAATCCTGCGTTTAAATCCTGCGCAAGTTTAGGCCCCAATAGAAATCCTCGTGATTCTAATCCTGCTACGTAGTCAACCTCTTCATCTTTAAATGGCATCACCAATAACGATGATGTTTTATTTAGAGCTTCTTTATTTCCAAGAAGAGGTGTAAAATCTTTAAATTGAATTCCGGGTTCAGGAAAGTCCGGAATTGTACGTATGTAGTTTAATAAAAAATTTGTGTCTGCTTTATCAATCATTCAAGTGTAAATCGTTCGATTGCAAAATCTTCTGCATACCTTAAATAAGAGTCATTAACATACCATTTTTATTGCAAATGTTTAATCAAAATAATCTATTAAAGCATAAAAAATATATGAATGAGGCCCTTAAACTTGCCCGTTCTGCATTTCATGAAGATGAGGTGCCTGTAGGAGCAGTTGTGGTACACGAGAATCGGATCGTTGGTCGCGGCCACAACCAGGTAGAACTATTAAGAGATCCTACCGCACACGCCGAAATGCTCGCTATTTCTGCCGCTTGCGATACGCTAAAGCAGAAGTATCTGCAGAAATGCACACTTTATGTTACTCTTGAACCGTGCGCAATGTGTTCCGGAGCAATTGTATGGACAAAGTTAGATCGAGTTGTATTTGGTGCCATGGATGAACGAGCCGGAGGTTGTGGTTCAGTGTTTAATATTGCAGAAAATAAGCAGCTCAACCATCAAGCCGAAATTATACAAGGCATTATGGAGCAGGAGTCAAAAAAATTACTTAAAACTTTTTTTGAAAAAAAGAGGAAGTAATTGCTGTGTATTAATTTATATACTTTTGCTTAAGGCGGATTACCCGAACGGCGAACTCTTTTCTACCCTTTCTCGTAGATAGCGGAAGCAGTAGCTTTATTAACATAAACATTGCTACGACAAAACCTACAATGATATATAATGCGTACTCCTGATAGATTTCAAGAAACACCAACATTTGTGTCCCCAGCATTACCGAAAGCCCAACTACCAGAGGAGCCCAAATGGCGATTGCCAGTAAAAAGTAAAGTAGAAAAAGTGAAAAATTGGCTTTTACTATACCAGCCGAGAAATAGGTTGGAAATCTTGTGCCAGGCAAAAAGCGGGAAATGAAAATAATTTTTAAACCATTGTTCTGGAACATCGAATCGGCCCAAATAACATCCTTCTCTTTTACAATCCATCGAAACGGTATCCACTTTAATACCGGACTGCCAACATATCTGCCCAGCCAATAAATAATAATATCTGTTATTAAAATTCCGGCCAGACTTCCAACGAGTGCATGCCCAAAATGTATTCCACCACTTGCCACCACCAAACCACCACCAATGGCAGCTAAATCTTCGCTAATTACTGAAATAAGCGCTATCAATACAATTGCGATTATTAGTGTCCACCCATCAGCAACTTCTCGTTTTGATGAATCAAATTCTTCTTCTGACTGTGCAATTCTTTCAGTGGTTGCCTCTCCCCTTGTTATAGATTGCCCTGCAGATATTTGACTGATGAAATCTAAAATTTCATTTGAGTAAGCGGCGGAATTTTTAAATATGGAGTCATGGCCTCCATCGAACCGAATGAGTTCACTTTGAGGAATAATTCTGTGATGTTCCAAAGCATTTACAAATGGAACATGAAGATCTTCTTCGGCATGAAGAATTAACGTGGGACGATCAAAATCGTTTAAGTATTGGCGATAATTTCGTTGATCTAAATTGCTCAGAAATCGTGCAAGCTGCATATCGATACCAATATGTTGAGCCCAACCCGCATGCGGCAAACCGTATTGAATTACGGAAGTTCCGGCATAAATGAATGTATAAACCGCCGAATTTAAAACATGATATCCTAAATAGTTTAGCTCCTGAACGCCAATTCCACCCAGCATGCTAAAACTTTGTAATTGGTTATCGGGTTGTGAATTAGCGAACTCTATGGCAACACTGTTGCCAAAACCTTGGCCGGCAATATGCACTTTTGAAAGCTCGAGGCTATCAATTACCGACGCCATTAAACGACTGTATTTTTCTGATGACTGGTTGATCCGGCTCCCATCCCGGGTAGTTTTCGGATAAATTGGAATAAGCACATTTATGCTATCTGATAAGTTCTGCGCAAGTGGTTCCAGATTATCAATCCCATAAAATGGGTCAGGAAAGAGAAGTATATATTTATCCGAATCACTGTTTACATAAGCCAAATAAGAGTGGTCAATCATCTCTCCATCCAACTCTACAGTTATTGATTCTTGATTTAAGTACGGCTTATCCTCGATGGGGAAAACTAACTGAATAAAGAATGAGAGTGAATAGATACCCCCGATAATCGCTAAAATAAAATACCAGCGACGGTTTGATAAAATGGGCATATCCAGATTAAAAAGTTATCGGTTTATAGTCAGTTTTTTCGGGCGAACACATGGGAGTAAAAATCTCTGTGGCTTTCTGATGAAGTTCTTCAGCTAACTGTTTTCGGTCTTTAGAATGAACTTTAGATTCACCAAATGTAACGGTTGCCTCGATTTTTGATAGTTTAGCTAAGTTATAAAGATGTTTATGCATTGGGGTATCTCCCCACCAATTCACATCTTTATAGGCGCTGCAGCCTTTTTTAGAATTACAGCCATAATGTATAACACAATAGGACACCTCAATATTTTCACGAGCAGGTAATTCCAACAAAGGGGGTCTGAATGGCAATATTTTCGCTCCCGGTGATGTAGTTCCTTCCGCAAATAGTGTAACTCCTCTGTATTTATTTAGGTGATTGGAAATAATACTGTTGACCCGCTTTACATCTCGTTTTTTTCTTCTGTTGATGAAAACAATCCCGATTGATTTAGAAATCGTTCCAAGAACCGGCCATTTTGAAACTTCAGATTTTGCGATGAACGTTGTTTTTAAAATTGAGAACAGTACAATGATATCAATATAACTCAAATGGTTAGATACCAAGTAAAATGGCGGAGTTGGAATATCTCCTCGAATGTTAACGTTAATGGATAAGGAACGCGCGCTTATTACCCCCCATTTCGTCAAACAATAATTTCTCCAGCTTTCGCTATTCACACGAAATATCTTTAGAAAAAATGTTCCAATTACTAAAATGGCAAAGATGATAAGAGTGGCGCTAAAAACACCAATTATTTTGCTTATAGCTTTTAGATGAATCATTTACGTAAGATAACAGTTTCAATGTTTTAGGAACAATGTAATATCTCTCACTCTTTTCGTGGTTTAATATTATTTCCCATCAAAATGGATTAATTTCGGTCTTCTATTTTTGATGTAAACAATATTTAGTACAACTTTTTAAATTACCGTAATTAACAAGAATGCTATATCACAAAAAATTCTTGAACGATCCCGATAAAGACTGGGTGATTTTCATCCATGGAGCCGGAGGTTCATCATCTATCTGGTTCAAACAAGTTCGGGCATATCAAGAGGAGTTTAATGTAATTCTGGTTGATTTAAGGGGGCATGGGAAATCGAAAGAGATGAGTACCATGAAAAAATATTACAAAGAGAAATATTCATTTAAGACCGTCAGCCGTGATGTTATTGAGGTTTTGAATCAAAATGATATTGATAGCGCACATTTTGTAGGCGTATCACTTGGAACTATCATTATTCGAACCATTGCCGATATGGAGCCCGGAAAAGTAAAATCAGCGGTTATGTGCGGGGCCATCACACGTCTTGATACACGATCACGCATTTTGGTATGGCTGGGACATACATTTAAGAAAGTAGTACCATTTATTTGGCTTTATAAGCTTTTTGCCTGGGTTATTATGCCTAAGAAAAACCATCAGGAATCGCGTAGTATGTTTATTCAGGATGCTAAAGATTTAGCTAAAAAAGAATTCCTAAAGTGGTTTAGACTAACTTACGATGTAAATCCACTTCTGCGATATTTTAAAGAGAAAGAGATGCAGAATCCTACGTTATACGTAATGGGGGAAGAAGATCATATGTTTTTACCACCTGTTCAAAAAATGGTAAAAGACTTTGAACGTAGCAGCCTGGAAGTCATCCCCGATTGCGGTCATGTTTGCAACATAGAGCAACCGGATCTGTTTAACGAGATCTCTATAAAATTTCTTCTCAAGAATGCGTCGCACCCCGTTGAAGAGACTGCTTAAGTTGGTTCTAACGGGCGTTCATGTCAAGTCGGCGTTCTTCCCTAATCAATCGCGACAGCCATGCTTCTTGTTGCCTGTCAAGCTGTATTTCCCGAAGATAGCTAATTGCCTCATCGGGTCCTTCAAAACCCTTATAGGCCACGAAGTAATAATCTGTAGCCGGATTATAGAGCATATGGGCGTTAAACCCTTCATCACGGAATGAATGATACAGGCGGTTTGCATTATCTTCTACCTGAAAAGCTCCACCAATTACGTAAAAGTTAAGGTGATCGTAATCTCCGTTCATGTTCTCCATTTTCATTGAACGCCATTCACCGGCATAATCAGAGATGCTCATCTGGTCGAGTTGAGCCTGGGTTAAGCCTCGAGTCTCTGCCCGTGCACGTAGTTCATCCATATTAACAGCCATTTGCTGAACTGCCTGAATTTCAAATCGGGGACGTTCCTCTTCTTGCTCTTCTACATCCAACTGTGATTCCGCTGTACTTTCGATACTCATATCAGGAATGGCTGGTTCAACAGGTGATTCAGGAATAGTTGTTGGCGGCACAGGAGATTGATCACTTATGTAATTCATTTGATTTCTGTGCCGATCTTGTGCCTCCCCCATGAGTTCGCCCTGCGACCTGAATGCCCTGGCCAATCGCTGATCAATAGGTTCTTCAAGCTCAGCCTGTAACAAAACAATTAACTCAGATTCTGTTTGGCTCGTAGAATTATATCCAAAGAGATATTTGAGACCAAAAAACCATCCCGGAAGATCTTTTAAAATCGGAATTCCACGTCGTACTTGGTTCTCCTCTGTTCTGTAAAGACCGGCAATAACCGTGCTTTCGCCATCCAACAACAACGCATGTGTATTTGCTTCCTGTTTACTAATTACAGTGCTAACAGGATCGGGTTGTGCAGAAGAACGTTCTGCTTCCAATTCAAGATAGATCATAGTTGTATCTTCAACTTCAACAATTTGAGGTACAACCCGTAGAATAGTACCCGTGCTGAAAAATTGATCTGTAACGTTTCCGGCAAAATCTCTCTGCTTAATTGAGAAATCTTCACCAACTTGAATTCTACCCTCTTCCCCATCCATTACTTTCACACTTGGAGTAGCAAGAATTTTACCCAAATTGTCTGCCTCAAAAGCACTAAATAAGGCTTGAACGCTAATGCCGCCACCTACATCGCCAAAATTTATAACTGAGTTAAATACATTTTGTGATACACTTTGAGCACCAACAGAACTAACAGATACAAACTCATCTCCCCACTCTCCACTTGGGATGTTTTCCGAGCTTCCATCACCGAAGAAATCGCGAATGTTGTCTGGCACAGCGTTGGTCAGTGTTGACCAGTCTACACCAATTTCGCGAAGGGCACTTCTGTCCCCTTCAAAAAATGTAGCATTAATTCTTACTTCACGGGTTTTTGTAGTGATGTTAAGATCGTCAAGTGCTGTAGGTTGGGCTGTAGCCCGTGCGTCATCAGGTTGATCCGGTGCCATCTGCCTATCAGCCTCCTCTTGTGTTACAATTTCAAAAAAGTCAGGTGAGTCGAGCACCACTAAATTTTTAATTCGCATTATGTAGTTCAACGCATCCTTCCAGTGCATGGGAGGTAATGACACACCGATAGCACCTGTAGTACCTGTACGATCGAGTATAAACTTATTTTCGCTGTCTTGTGCATAGGTACTTAGTACTTCAATTGCATCCTGAAAATCGGTACCTCGATCAAACGAAATTACCTCTTCGGGATTAACATATTCCCTTGGCACTTGATCCTGTACTTGTGCAACACTCTGCATAGAAAGTCCAAAGCTTAAAAATAGTAACAGTATCAGTAATCGGGTCATATAGTTGTTATAAATCATCGTTGCACCTCTAACGTTATTAAATCGATTATTCCACCTTTATTGAGTCTGAAAGTTACCTCTCCGGCATTCATATCAATCGTTTCTAACCTGCCGAGATATACTTCATCGTTTTCGCGAAGTGTTACCAGTTGCCCATTTTGGTGTTGTAAGTAAACTCTTCCGCTGCCAATCCCCACAAGTCGACTCTCTTCTGCATCTAAAAGATCATCTTCATTAGGTTCTACATTACGTATAAGCGGATAAAAAGGATTGTTTTGTGAAATTTGTACAGCCTGAGCTACCCCGGGTGTTCCCTCAGTAGAAAAAGCATTCTGATTATCATAGAAACTTTGCAGGTGAAAGCTAAAATTCACTGTGCCATAACGGCCTACCTCATTAATGGGTGTAATAGTAATATCATCAATTTTTTGAACCGGTGGGCTATGTTCTATACGTGAAATAAAATTCAGCACGGCACGATAACTGCCACTCCCTGTAATTTGAGATTGTAGTACCCCGTATTGATCTGTAGATGTAGAATCATTAAAAACATAATCAAATTCTACAGGGTCTGTTGAACTGATTATAGAGAGGAAGCGATACACTCTGTCGGGGTTATTATTATCAAATAGTGTTTTATCATACTCTTCAATAAATCTTTCAGATTCTTCAAACCGCTCTCTGAGTGCCGGTAGCTCTGCTGCCGTTTGTTGTTTGGTTTGAAGTTCAGTTTCTACCTGTTCCAGATCTTCTTCAAGTTCCTCTATTTGTGGAATCTGAAAAAACATGATATAAGCATAGCCTCCCCCCAGCAGAAGTGCTAAAACCATAAAAAGTATAATCGTATTTCGTATTGCGTATGACATTTACTACTGATTTAACATTTGCTGAAAATCACTGGCAGCACCAGGTGTGAATCGACTTTCATCATCAATTACTTCACGAATCATCATCGTGAATAAATACACATCCCGTTCACGTATTTCTTGTTTTCGTACATTTAACAACGTGACCGCACTAAATTCTTCAGCCAGTTCAGGAATTCGATCACGCTGAAGGGAGTAACCATCTACCATAATAACATCATTATTTTGGCGAAATGAGTTAATCCATAATCCGTTTACCCGACTTGCCGCCCGATTGAACTCATCTATTGTAACAGTCCACCGAATATTATCTTCGCTAAGCTCAGTTAAAAGCCCCAACTGTTCCTGCATTAATTCAAGCTGTTCAGTAAGCATGTTTACTTCATCAACAGCCGGATCCAGTGCCAGGCTTTGTGCTTCGGTTCTATCGTACTGCAGCTGAAGTGAATCAATTTCAGCGGCATACTGTTGGTAAAAGTGGTTTAATATAACCGGACTAATGCCTATTAAAATAAGTAGTATAACGCCATGCCACTGTAATTTAAAAATCTTCTGTTGATCTTCTACATACTTTGGCAGAAACGAAAGATTAATAAAGTCTGTCAGCTCAGAGTCAGCCGCAACACAAGCCACCCCAACAGTTGTTGTATATGCTGATATAGACTCTTCAAGCTCTTCATTAAACTGAACTTTCTCGTCGTTGAATGTAAAGTCTTCAATGACAATATCCGTAAAGCTTGATCGGAAAAAGTCGAGCAGTTTATCCCCTTTGGTATTGTTAAATACAATAAGGCGATCCAGACCTGGAACTTCACCTGTATCGAGCTGGAAAAGTATTTTTGAAAAAATAGTGTTTAGAAAATTTTTCTGGTCGGCTCCTTCATTAATTACCGGTGAAATTTGCAGAATTTTACCTCCGCTCATAAATACCAATCGGCACTTATCTTTTCCTACCTGCAGCAATCCGGTTATGCTTTCATCATCTGATACATAGTGTTGCTTGTATAACCCAATCATTACGGATTCATCTGCAACTGTATCTCTGATGAAATATTTTTCATTAAACTCTTCAGCGGTGCTATTTACGAGCTGAAGCATTCGAGATTCTGCATCAGAGGAAGCGAGAACCAGAGTATCATCATCCCTTATATGATAATCATATAGATCAGGGTTGGGTATTCCACCATAAATTGCCTGGAGTTTTTCGTGTATATACTCCTGCAGTTGCTTCTTTTTCATATCAGAAAAGTCAGCGTCTTTCAACAACTGGTAGATACTGTCGCCGGCAGGAACATTTAGCCCTAATACAACTTTCTGTTTTTCAAATGTAGATAGGTAATCATAGAGTAGCATTTCATTGGATGATGGTGCTGCAGCTTCTGCAGCCAAATCCAAGTCATCATCATCCTCGAAACCTTCATCAATTTCACCTAAATCTATTTCGTCTAACCCGGTGCCCGTCTCCTCTTCATCATCATCCAAACCAAAAACTAAATCCGCATCATCTTCTACATCATCAAAAACATCATCAGAAGTAAGTTCGGGCTCATCTTCTGGTTTCTCAATTGGGGTGATGAGCTTAAGCTTACGCAAACTTTTAACATGCACTTGCTTTTTAACAACCTCTACATGTGCAACCCGAAGCAGATCACCATCTAAACTAATTCCAATAAATTCTTTTGATGTAAACATATATTAAAAGTCCAGATCGTTAAAAAGCTGCTGCAGTCTTTTCTTATTGTTGGCATTATTGGCCGCTTCTTCCATCGTAATTTTTCCGGCATCATGTAACCGTTTTAGATCCTGCTCCATAGTAATCATCCCTTTTTCGCTACCTTCGGAAAGCATCTGGTAAATTTCATTAATATTATTATTGCGAATAGCAGCGCGAATAGAAGGTGTTACCAGCAAGACCTCTTTCGCCAGTACACGTTTACCATCACGACTCGGTACGAGTTTTTGACTTATAACACACGTTAATACATCAGCCAGTCTCGATCGAACTCGATTTTGCTCCTCCGTTGGAACCTCACCCAAAATTCTTTCGATACTCTCCATTGCTGAGGATGTGTGAAGTGTTCCAAATGTTTTGTGACCGGAATCGGTAATTTCAAGTGCCGTCATTATGGTTTCAGGATCACGAAGCTCACCAATAACAATAATATCGGGATCTTGACGCAAAGCCTGAATTGCTCCGTGTTTAAAAGAGATAACATCTCTGCCCACCTCCCTGTGGCGAACGACTGATCGGATTGGTTCATGAATCAATTCAACAGGTGAGGCGATAATAACAATATGAGAATCTACAGTACGGTTATTGGCATCAATAATAGTATCAAGTGTACTGGATTTACCCGAACCGGTGATACCTGTTATTAATGTTAACCCATATTTGTAATACTTTAAACTGAGTGCTTTGGCAATTTCAGGGTGAACTCCCAGTGTTTTGAAAGGCCTGATCTCAGCATCAATTTTTCTCATGTTTAGAGCCAGGTGTTCGAGATCGAAATATATATTTGCTCTGAATCTATAATCTACGCCATCATCGCCTTTGACAGTGTATGAAAAGTCTAAATTGCGGTCTTCGATTAAGCTTTTACGTTGTGATGCGGTAATGATGTTGTGAAGAAGAACATCGGTCTCCCGATAGCTCAGATCATCTTTAAGATCGATAGGTTTCTTTTTCCCGAAAACTCTGTACCAAATTTTACCGTCACAACCTCTACCACCTAAATCAATGTCAGACGCATCGGTTTTTTTCATGTAGGTCAAAAAAGAATGAACCGTTTTTCGCAATTCACTTCTTTTATCTTCATCAATAGAATCTACAGCAACACCCAGTTTGGCATGATAATCCATACCCCTGAGTGATTCCGGCATACTTTCTATAATGGGAGTCGTAATTTCTCTAACACCCTTTAACGACAACGTAGATGATGACATATAAACCTATTTTCTAGAATCTAATAAAGCACCTTTATGGACTATTATAGAGCTTTCAGTTGATAGTTTGTTACAAATTAATTCTGATAAACATGCGAGTAAATATTTTAGGACATCAAGTACAGTAATTAATGTAAATAATTGACAAGCAATGAGTTTAAGAGCATCGGTTCTAATTCAGAATAGTCACTCCTATTCTTGGTTTAAAATGCGTTTTTTTAGTTTAAACAACTGAATATTCATGTTGTGAATTTTTTTCTGCTGAATTTCAATAATATTCTTAGTAAAAATATTGAACAATTTTTCCGGCCGGCGTCTAAAATAATTTAATGCCACATATCGCTCATATTTCAATAGTATGGTGTCATTTTCGCAAATTACTTTTGCCATCCTGTTATTTTTACTGAATAGAAAAGTTTCTCCCAAAAAGCTGCCTTTACCGAGTTTTGCAAGTTCAATGTTCTCTTTCCAAATGGAAACATTTCCTGCTGCAATAAGATATGCTGAATTGACGTACTCCTCTTCATTAATAATTACATCTCCCATCACAAAACGCTCTTCTTCGCCCGATTTTAGAAAATCTAAAATATCTTCATGGTGAAAGTTATGCAGAAGCTGCGGTGGGGTTTTTAACAAATCCCGAATGTGCTTTTTTAATATTTGTGACTCATTATTCTGAAGATCTTCCATAAAATTGTCTTTTTTAGTCCTCAACTGTGATTGCCATAATCTCTTCAACGCTAGTTAATCCGTTTTTAATTCTCTCTCTACCGGATGCACGCAATGTAAGCATTCCATTTTTAATTGCATTTTCTTTAATCCGCTCCTCATCAATCTCTCCACCGGATTCTAATATGATTCGTTTAACTTCCTTAGTAAAATAGAGTGCCTCCATAATAGCAGCTCGGCCTTTATAACCAGTATCGTGGCACTTTTCACAACCAACAGGTTTATAAAATGTATTTTCCTCTATCTCTTCATCCGTAAACCCTATCCCCCTCAATGTCTCCGGATGTGGTTCGTACACCTCTTTACAGCTACAAAGCCGTCGAACCAAACGCTGGGCCATAATTAAGTTAACCGCGTTTGCGATCAAAAACGGTTCGATTCCCATTTTATAGAGACGTGAAACCGCACTAGGAGCATCATTTGTGTGGAGTGTGGAAAATGTTAAGTGACCTGTATTAGCCATTTTAATGGCTACCTCTGCAGTTTGAAGGTCACGCATCTCACCCACGAGTACAATATCAGGGTCATGCCGCAGAATACCTCGAATAGCCTGTTCAAACGACATGTTATTACTAATTTTAAGCTGTCGGGCCCCCTGGATTAGGTACTCTACAGGCTCCTCAACAGTTAGTACATTTTTAGTGGGGTCGATTACATAATAGAGAGCCGCTACCAATGTGGTAGACTTACCGCTTCCTGTAGGACCGGTAATAATTACAATTCCAGACGGCTTTTCAATAGCTTTTACAAAATCTTCTTTTGCTTTTTTCTGCAACCCTAAAATATTCAGATCCGTTATCACTTCTCTATCATCCAAAATTCGGATCACAACCGACTCAAACTTCCGCTCGAACTGTGCTCCTACCATAGGCATGATGGAAACTCGGTATCGAATATTGTGGCCATCAACCGGTCGCTGAATAAATCCATCCTGAGAACTATCGCGTTCAAATCGGTCAACGTTTCGAGTTTTATCTTTAACAACAGCGATAATTGCCTCAGGTTTTACGCTTTTTTGCTGATGCCAAAGCTGAAGTTTACCATCAGTCCGAAATCGAATATCTGTTGTTGTGTTTCCACTGGGAATAATATGCATATCACTAACCCCTCGGCGAACACCTTCAACCAGCATTCCCTCAATAAGAGAGTTGAGCATACTCTGGTTGATTTCTGCATCTATCTCATCCTCATCAACATCTTCCTCAACATCTGAGATTTGCCCCTGTTCCATGTCGATATCTTCGAGCAGATCCAGGAATTCATTTTTCTGCTCGTAAACTTTGGAGAGTATGTCATCAATTAGCTCATATCGGCAATAACTTATATCAAACTCTTTAAAGTTGAGTTTTGATATAATACTTGAAAGCTTGGGATCGGATGGATCTGCTGCGGCTATAGTAAGGGTCTTTGAGGTTTTTTTAACCGGTATCGCTTTTTGGTGGACAAGCTCATCTATAATTTCTTTGGGAAGATCCTCTACATACTTTTTAATCTTCTGAATTTTAGCCTCATCGAGCTTTTCAACGCCCTCAAAGACCTCATCAAACGCATAAATATCGGCGATGGCTTTCATTATCGTGTGCCGATCCAAGTTTAAATCCTGATGCAGAATTTGCCCCAGCCTTCTTGATGATTCATCCGGCTCTTCCGAAAGTATTTTTATAGCCAGATCAAGCTGATCTTCATCTACAATACCTCTGCTAAGCAGAAGATTACCGATATGTGTTTTTGTATTTACCTTACCCATCAACGTACATTTATAAATCTATATGCAGTAATAGCAATGAATGACAGCCACTAATCTATAACAGTAAATCTAAAAAAACGAAATCTATATTTCATCGACCTTTAATATAGGCAGTGAAAGTCTACTGAACCTAATTGTTAGAATCGAAATTAAAAAATGGGATTTTAAAACACCGGGCCGATGAACATCTACCGGTCATTAGTATGCAACTACACTTACAATGAAGAACAACCAATATAATAGACATAAAAAAAGGGCGATTACATAACGTAAACGCCCTTTCTGCGGAGGGGGAGGGATTCGAACCCTCGGTACCTCGTAAAAGGTACACTCGCTTTCCAGGCGAGCCCGATCGACCACTCTGGCACCCCTCCATTAATCAAGAGGCGCAAAGATAGCAGTTAGTTTCGCTACTATCAATCAAATTGAGAGAACTATTTATACTCATTTTATCACGCATCTGTATTCACATTTCCACAGCAGTGTGATGGTACAAGTTTTTGTTTAATGGGTTCATCAAACCGACACTATTATACGGCTCTATGCGCTGTTTTACACTCTCTACAAACAATTGTACAGCCTCATAATCGCTTTTATTATCAAGTCGTAATGAGTCGGAGTATACCGAGTTAACTAGCCGGAATAAATTTTCGTGATCTGCACCTAAAAATCCTTTCGGTGTTTGGCCGGATAAATATGTTTGTTCAAAATATATAGAACAGACAAAATAGAGCATCGTATATGCCCGAAACAGATCAGGGTTGAATCGAAACCTGTAACAGCCCGCCACAAGAAGATCAATCATCTTAAGCTCTTTTTTAAATAAGCTTTCAAACTCTTTTAACTGATCCATTACGTCCGTATCAGATGGTTTATGGTCTTTAAAAATTTTCAATACACGCTGCACGCCAATTAAAGAGTGTGCTATACCGGTACTGTGCAGTGGATCAACAAAACCTGCGGTGTGATGCAGAGCCAGCCACCCCCTGCCCTGCAGTCGATCCAGAACTCTCTGCAGTCGTTCAGTTTTATACAATTTCCCCGGCAGTTCCGAAATTTCAGAAGTGGCAAATAACTTATTCACAGAAGGGTATTTCGATAACGCATTTTGCCATACATTCTCAGGATTACCAGCTGGAACTCCTCCATCAAAAACTATACCCGCACTTACTTTTTCAGTATTAAATCGAAGCATCCACATCCACCCCTCTTCGATAATATGGTGCAACGCTGAAAGATCAGGATTATAAGGCCGTTGGTGTGAAGTGCATCTGCCGTTTAGTTTTAGCAGATCATTCCATTTCAAAACTCCATCAAAATGAGAAAAGAGAGCCGATGAATTTGTTTCGAAATTGGCATGAGTGCTATTCGTGTTGAACATCATACCGGAAAATCTTGGCGAACCGGTAGCGTCGATTATAAACGTGGTTTCAACTACTACTTTTTCGCTACTTTTATTGTTTACAGTTTCAACAGACCAAAATTGAGAATCTTTTCTGTTAACTTTTTTGATCTCTGTATTATCAACGTACTTAACTCCCAAATCGACCATTTTCTGAGTTAAAAATGTATCCAAATCCGGTCGATACCAATTGGTATCGGAATTTTCATTATCAACACTCGCGGCAACCATCAATTCATTTTCGTGAGTGTCTGTGTCTTCAAACGGTTGGTTGGGTTGATGGAAATAGTAACTGAATCCACGTTTGATACCACAGCCTATTTGTGAGTGATTTTCTTGCCAGCTTCCATATCGAGATAGAGATTTCAGCCACTCCAGTTCATACTCTTCTGCTATAGATCGCAACAACATATCTGCAATAGGCGTGGATGACTCTCCGATTGAAAAACGAGGATGACTTTCTCTCTCAACCACTATTACGTCATACCCCAATTTTGTTAACCCCATAGCTGTTAAAGCTCCGGAAAACCCACAGCCGACTATCAAAAAATCGTGCTTTTTTTTATCAGCCATATTCTATCAATATTTTGCAGTACAAACATTTACTTGTTTTACTTAATAACATTTGCATTCTACGGTAGGCAATACAGTTTGGGTGTAGTTCATCTTTTCAATTCTACTTTTCCGGGCCCCAATGCAATCATTACAACTTGAAAACTTTTCGAGATCCCAGACGTCACAAAATACCCGCCCTTTTTGAAGTTTCAGCGCTTCATCAAATACGGTTTCAAGAGCTGTTAATTTTGGAGGCAAATACTCACCTAGTTTTCGAAGATGATCCATAATGCCGTTTCCATCTCTTGTGGGAATCACCGAACAGGCCGATACTCCGGCATCGAAAGCAAATTCCACAGATTTCAAACACCACTCTATATTTTCATTCTCGTCGGTTAAAAAAGGGGGATTCAGCAGTATAAACGCCCGTGTAGAGATGTCGGCTTGTGAAAGAAAGGATACCGCATCGATAAAATCTTTTTTCGTAATCTGTTTGTTCAGCTTTGGCAATACGTTTGGATGTATTGATTCCAACCCCATCGCTATTTCAAAACTGCCGGGTAAGCGGTCCTTAAAATCTGTAATAAACCTTCCTATCAATTTCGGATGATTCTCAACAATTACATGTTCAAAGCTACTTAACAGACCGGCAATCCGGTCGTAATCTTGGCGGGGAATCGCTTTCCCATCAAAAAAATTACCGCTGTTATACAGTTTTATCACATCTGCTTTTGGGAGGCGATCCAGGGCATACTTAATTTGATGTGGAATAGCTCCTTTTGGTGTCGGCTCATCAAGCGTGTGGCGCCAAAGGTCACACATCACGCATTTAAACGGACACTCCCGGTTCGTTAAAAATATTGTATTTACCGGTTTGATTCGTCCGTCAGCCTGTATCTCTTTTTCATGAAGAAAAAAGTCCGGTTCCCACGGGTTCATCTTCTCCTTTGGCGGCCGATACTCTTTAACTACCGAATTGGATATTTCAAATTCCACCTGCGCACCACCTGGTCGTTGATTATCAATTAAATCTACATATAGAGAGAAGCAAAATACTGTCGGTACTCCAATTCAGATTCAGCAAATACTTTTTTAAAATCATCCATAGATACCGTACCGTGCTGCATTCGGCGTTTTGGGAATACCGGCATATCCATTCCGGTTATTGCCTTCACACCTCGTTTAACAACTTCGCCTTTGAGTTGATACAGCTTTTCATGATCCCAATCCGTTAAATCTATAAAGGGAATTCGTTCGGCCACATCAATAACATTCGGCAGAGAGTATGGGCTAAAGGCTTTAAATCCATGCGTTTTAGCCGGGGCAAATGTTCGAACGTGACCTCGGCTCTGCCCGCCTGAATAGGTAAGTGAGTGTTTAATTTTATCAACGCCCCACCCTTCGTGATATAACAAATGGTTATTCAGCACGCTGCGAATTGTCAGCTCCGGGTTCTCTTCAATCGGGTACGATCTAAGATTCTCATCCCCACCGTCTCCATCAATTAAGTACTTCCAATCCGGATACTGTTCGCGGATTTTTTTGCAGAGTGCAAGAACCATTGTAGCCGCTTCCACATCACGCTGTTTGTAATCTTCAATTACACGGATGGTTTCTCGGAAATCGAGGTCAGACAACCCACCTTCGAGAACTTCATGAAAAACTGAGAGATCTAATTGATTTAGAAACTCATGCGCCTGATCAGCATCGGGCCCGTTGTTAATATTTAGCGTAAACGCCTTCAGGCGTGATGGTGACTGCCCCATTTGTAAAAGAGTATGATAAAGTACCAAGAACACCGATCCACTATCAATTCCACCCGAAAATAGTACGCCAATTGGTTCATTTTTCGGAATTTGTTCGAGCCATTTTTGGCACTCATTGGTCATAGCTCCAACATATGCTTCACCAATTTTATCAAGATCTGCAGGCAGTTTCTTCTCGCTTGGAACATAATAACGGTTGTAATCTGGATTGGGATCAGGACACCCAACGACATTCAGTTTTACAACATAGTGTGCAGGCACCATTCTTGTATAGGCCGGGTTGAACTGATGATGCAGGTCGAGGCTTTTCAGGTACTCGTAAATTTCATCAATCCGTTCAGCAACAATTAACAAAGGACCTTGAACCTGCTTAGCCATAAAATAACGCATCGGCCGACCAATTGAGCGAGCCATTGTTACTTGTTCTCCGTCCTTCGTGACAATTGCAAAACTCCCTTCAATTTCCCCAATCTTCTCACGATCACCTGAAGCAACAATCTGTTCAGCTTCTTCTACAGACATGTTTAATATCTGATTTTCACTAGGATCAATCAGACTTACAAAATCATTTAATTTCTTTACCACTTTCGGCATAGATCTTACTACTAAGGCATTAGTTAAAATTTGCACACATAAAAAAATCGTGATATTGATGTAATGATTGGAACCAAAGTTCTAAATATGACTTCCTATCCAATCATTACAAATATCACGAACTATACTTGAAATTTACTTATTTAAACCCAAAATACGGCGGTTTAAATCCTCATCCGTACCGGCTCCTGCAAAGTCGTCAAAAGCCTTGTCCGTTACACGTATAATATGATCCTGGATAATTTGAGCACCTTCAATAGCTCCCTGCTCAGGATGTTTTATACAGCACTCCCACTCCAGAACAGCCCAGCAATCAATTCCATACTGCGAAAGCTTGCTGAAGATTCCGTGAAAGTCGATCTGCCCATCACCAATAGAACGGAATCGTCCGGGGCGACCTACCCACCCCTGGTATCCACCATAAATTCCACTTTTGCCGGTAGGATTGAACTCGGCATCTTTTACGTGGAAACTTTCGATATAATCTTTATAGATATCGATAAAGGTTAAGTAATCCATCTGCTGGAGTAAAAAGTGACTTGGGTCGTACAAAATTCTGGCACGGGGATGATCTCCTGTAGCCTCTAAAAATTTCTCGTACGTTACGCCATCGTGCAGATCTTCCCCCGGATGGAGTTCATAGCAAACATCCACACCGTGCTCATCGAACTCGTTAAGAATCGGCTTCCACAGCCGTGCAAGCTCTGCAAACCCATCATC
>SKWF01000277.1 GCA_007129085.1 Balneolaceae bacterium
AGGACGAGCGGTGGACACATTTCGGCTGAAAATATTTCGAACAACGTGAATCTGCGAACAAGTGGAGGCCATGTACGGGTGGCTCAAATTGAGGGGGATGCAAACTTACGAACATCAGGTGGTCATATTGAGATTGAGCGGCTCACAGGTACTGTTGATGCACGCACGAGTGGAGGGAGAATTGAGGCAAAGAGCGTTGATGGAGATTTAGATCTGAGAACATCCGGCGGTGGAATTACGCTGAATGAAATTTCAGGAAGCGTTGCAGCAAGAACAAGTGGCGGTACCATTCGCTCCGATATTCGAGAGTTGACGGGCGATGTAAACCTGAGAACAAGTGGTGGCAGCATTCACATAGAGCTACCGTCTGGGTTGGGCTACGATTTAGATCTGCGTGGTAATCGGGTGAATGTAGACCTGGTAAACTTTACCGGCACGTCCGAACGCGGACGTATTAGCGGCTCGATGAACGGCGGCGGACAGACTGTGCATGCACGAACATCAGGCGGATCTGTGAATGTGAACTTTAGCGAATAGTTGAGTTAGAATTACTCCACAACCTCAAAACGAGTAGAGCGATATTTTTCCTGATGGGTATTTACATCAATAATATCTACTTGAAGTTCATATAAGCCCGGGGTTAGATCAGCAGTTTCTATTTCCAGAGCTTCGATCAGGCGAGGTTCTTCACTCGTAAAATTCAGGGTGAGGACAAATTCGGTTCGGTCGGTTTCGATATTCCCATCGTCATCTACAGGTAGTATGCGGTAAGTTAATTCGAACTGAGAAAATCCATTATCCTGCATTTGAAGATTGTAGACTTCGAAATGGAGAACGAGGGTCTCTTGCCAGGGGATAACCTGGTCGTTGGCTACAATGAATGAAAATGGAGTGTCTGATTCTTCCAGCATTTGGTACCCCAATACCAAGTCGGCAAACTGAAGGGAGTCAGGATGCGATTGCAGTGGTTCCGGCTGGCGAAAATGTACACTTCCGAGCCCCCGAAGAGATTTGGGGTAAGGTGTTTCAAAAATGGGTCTGCTTTCATCATCCGAATTCATCAATTCCACAGAGGCTGATTGCCGCATTCTCGTTTCATGTGGGAGCGTAAATACAGTAGATGATACGTCTCGTTGGGTATCACGATGTAGGTGGATTGGAGGGTTTTCCTGCTTTTGGTCTGTAACATTCCAGCCGCTGTCATAAAGCTGTAAGCTGTGAGAGAGGCTGTATTGAGGAAGAATTTCTTCGACATGTCCGGCCTGTTCAACTTCTTCTAAAGAGAGTCCAGATGGCCTGTTTCGATTGAAATCGATCAGAAAAGCCTCTTTTGGAGTGCTTTCCAGAAACGTTATTAAGTAGGGATTAAGGTCTTCATCCAAAAAGCGATATTGATACACTCCGATTGGCACTTGGGGCAGCTGGCTTCGAAACGATGAAAGTTGACGTGATGCACGAACAGCTCTGCGATTTATGATGTCTGCACTTTCAGTTCTGAAAGCCAGATCCAATCCTTGCAGGGCGTCAATTCCCTGTTCTAAAACGCGTGTTCGCAGGGTGTTTAATCGGTTTTCAAAATAAGGATCAACCGGTGTTAACTGCTCGTAATAGAGCATTTGAAGCATAAGAGCAGGTGTAATTCCGGCGCGAACAAACTGTGCGGATTCACCTGGTTCTGTATCTCGATCTCTATCCCTGTCTGTCCCTCTGCGCTGATCGGGATAAAATGCCCGTTCGGGGATTAGTGCATCAATGCTTGAGTGGTATTCAAACTGATCGTTCTCGGCATTTGTGCCAAAAATAAAAGGAAGCGAATCGTCAGAATCTTCCAGCATGTTGTCGTAAAACCATACTTCGTACTCAGGGTAGCGATGGAAGTCATAAATGGCATTTTCAAGAATCTCTTCCTGTCGTTCTATCCACGGCCGCCGATCTCCGCCGCGTTCGGGACGATCCGGTTCTTGCTGTAGCATCTGTCGCTGTAGCCACGGTTTAATGTTCAGATCTTGCAGGGTTAAAATGCCGCGCTGCACACGATCCGGCTCACCATACCGAATGTAAATTAATGCCCGTTCATCCGTACCATAAATCGTTGAGCTATTTCGTGTAAATTGTTCTTGTGCCGAAGCAATTCGTTTCCAGTGTTCAATCAACCGTTCATTTACCGGGGTTGATGGTGTTGGATCGAGCTGAACCCAATATCCCCGCATATCGGAATGAAGTTCGGAATTCTCTTTGTCCCACCACTCTGTCCATTGACGATAAATTCCGTCTCCTACAATTGGTTTGAGCCGCTCAATCTCTTGTCTGATAGCAATACGGCTGTTTACACCCACGCCATTAGTAAGCGCTTTGTAGTACATATTGGTGGCGTCATCAAACCGGTCGGAAATATTGTTGGATGTTACAACGCGGATGTACTCAATTCCCACGCGTGAATCGACTCGCTCCTGCTCATCATAATATTCTTCCCAGGTAGAGAGAGCTTCCGTTGTGTTTCCACGGTAGAGTTGTTCCAGCCCCTGCTGGTAAGGAGTTTGGGGCTGAGCTACAGCAAATCCTGCAGTTAATGCGATAAGCAGGGCTGATAGAGCTATTCGTATGTTGAAACCGGCCGTTTTCATTAAGCGGTCAAGTTAAAGGTTTTGGACAAAAATACAACGAACATCACAAAACAGACAGTGGATTAACAAAATGGGTCATGATTTTACAGAAACGGATAAAAATGCTTCTCAATTTTTAGTACCTTAAAACCGAATAAACGTTTCCAAAATATGTCTCAAAACTACCGCGCTCTAACGCGCACATACAGGCCACAATCTTTCGATGATATTGTATCGCAAGAGCATGTAAGCAGTACGCTAAAAAATGCTATTAAACAGAACAGGCTAACCCACGCCTACATGTTTTGCGGTCCGCGAGGCGTTGGGAAAACAACCATGGCTCGCGTTCTTGCCCGCACGATTAACTCCATCGAAACGGAAGTAGACGGTGAATCACTCAATCAAACCTTAAACGTGATTGAGATTGATGCGGCATCGAACAATAAGGTGGATGACATCCATCAGCTTCGGGAAAAAGTTCGTATTCCCCCACAAAACGGACGCTACAAGGTTTTCATTATAGATGAAGTTCATATGTTGAGTAAGCAGGCATTTAACGCCCTGCTAAAAACGCTTGAAGAGCCGCCCGAGCACGCCATCTTTATTTTTGCGACTACTGAACCGCATAAAGTTTTACCAACGATTTTATCTCGTGTGCAGCGGTTTGATTTTCGACGAATTAGCGTGGATGAGATTGTAGAACGGCTCAAAAATATTTGTGAAAAGGAGAATATTCGGGTTGATGATGAATCGCTCCACGTGATTGCCAAAAAAGCTGATGGCGCCCTGCGTGATGCGTTAGGGCTGATGGATCAAGCCATTGCATTTTGCGGATCAGATATTCGGTACGAAGAGCTTTTGGAAGCGTTGAATGTTGTAGGCAGCGATCAGCTGTTTGAATTTACCGAGGCCATTCAGAAAAAAGATGCCGATGCCGGGCTCGAGCTTGTTGATAAGCTGTTGAAAGCCGGAGCTGATATTCAGGAATTTTTGGCAGAGTTGACCGAGCATCTTCGAAATTTATATGTGGCGGTAAAATCGAAACGGCTCTATCTGGTGGACGCTACGGCAGATACAAAAGAGAAGTATAAAAAAGCTGCACAGCACTTTTCTGAAGAGGATTTGATGCGGATGCTCCATTTAGTAAGCGAGGCGCAAATTAAAATCCGCGATGTGCAGCAACCTCGTGTCCATTTTGAAATTTTATTGCTTAAGCTGGTGCATATGAGCCGCACAAAAGCCCTCGATGAGCTTATGGGCGAGCTGGATCGGTTAAAAAAAAAGGGCGGAAAACTTGAAGTAGGCGATCATCAAGCCGAAACACCGGTAAATGGGACGAATGGAGAAATTGAAAAGTCGAACTCTGAAGATTCACCACCTGCAAAAGAATCGTCAGCCACAACGCCGGCAGAAGATAAAGTTCCTGATGAGCCTGCCGAACCGAATGTGCGGGATGAAGGAGTGAAGCGAGATGATGAAAATCCGCCGGCTTCGGGTGAGCAGTCTGAGCCAAAAGAGAAGGAAGAGCCGAAATCTGAGCCGGTACATGCGGATGAGCAGTCTCCGGAACCTGAAGAAAAATCGGATGATTTTCTCTTTGTAAAACCGACGCTTGGATATGCAAAGGGGATCAGCTCATCGAATGGAGGATCGGAATCAGAAACAGAAGCGTCAATCGCTGAAGCTGAAGAAGAGAAACCGGAGATTGTGACGCTCAATTCTGTTGATGATCTGCAGGGGCACTGGCCGAAATTTTTGGAGTTATTGAAAGATGAGGCTCCCCGGATGTTGTATTTCCAGATTCAGCGGGTGGAGCTGAAGGATCTGAAGGGATCGCAGTTAATTGTTACGGCAGATAATGAGTTTTCAACGAATCTGTTTGAAGAGAATCAACAGCTGCTCTCGTCGTTAATGAAACGAGTAGTGGGTGTTTATTTGCGCATTACGTGCGTTATTGAACGGGAAAAAAAGAAGAAGGAATCATTAAGTCCGTATGAACGGTTTAAGGAGATACAGAAGAAAGATCCGCACTTGAAAACGGTGGTAGAACTGTTTGGGGCGGAACTCGAATATTAAGAAGTGGCAGGAGTTTGCTGCCGAGTTTTAAACTAAAATTTAATTAATAAAATTATGAGTGACTTTAATATGGCCGATATGTTTGGCAAGATTCAGGATATGCAATCAAAAGTGAAAGAAGTACAGGATCAGCTGAGCGACGTGATCGTTGAGGCGGATGCCGGAGGCGGAATGGTGAAGGTGAAAGCTAACGCTAATCGTGAGCTGGTAAGCATTGAACTGGATAGAGATGTGATCGATCCGGATGACAAAGAGATGCTGGAAGATTTGGTTGTTGCCGGTGTAAATAAGGCGATGGAAAAAGCCGAAGCCGCTTCTAAAGAGAAGATGCAGGAAGCGTATAAAGGTATGATGCCCGGCGGAATGGGTGGCATGGACCTGAGTAAATTCGGCCTGTAAGAAACTGAAATCTTGGATGGTGGGGCTGGATTGAAATTTGATTCCAATTCAGTATCCAACATTTTTCATTCAACATTCAATATTAGATGCAAATAACCTCCGAAGCTCTTGAACGGGCTATTGAAGAGCTGGCGAAACTTCCCGGAACGGGACGGAAATCAGCACAGCGTATCGCTATTCATCTGCTGAAGCAGTCTGACGAGCGGGTTATTAATCTGGCGGATGCTCTCGTTCACCTGAAAAAATCTGTGCAGCGCTGCTCAACTTGTGGAACCATTACCGATTCTGACCCCTGCACAATCTGCAGCAACGCCAAGCGTGATAACGGCGTGGTTTGTGTGGTAGAGGAGTTTCAGGATGTCTATATCATCGAAAAGACCAACGAATTTCGGGGGCGCTACCATGTGCTTGGCGGAGTGATTTCTCCGCTTGAAAATATTGGTCCGGATGATGTGAGGATAAAAGAGCTCCTGGAACGAATCGGCGGTGATGAGGAGCATATTACGGAGATTATTCTTGCGCTGAATCCCGATGCGGAGGGAGAGGCAACATCGTACTATATCAACAAACTTCTGCTTAACTACGAGGTAAATGTAACTCGCATTGCCTATGGCATACCGATGGGTACAGAGCTCGAATTTATAGACGAAGCTACCCTCAGCCGGGCATTTGCCAGCCGAACTTCATTTTAACTCAATATCACTCGATGAACTTCATTTCAGCTACCATTAATAAATCAATCATGATGAAATATTCAGCTGCATTTTTGGCTCTGCTTCTCACAGTAATGCTACTCCCGTTAGATGCGGAGGCTCAACGTGCCGGCTACTGGCAGCAGGAAGTTGAGTATGTGATGGATGTGGATATGGATGTGGAAACCAACAGGTTTACCGGCACCCAAGAGCTAACTTACCATAACAACTCACCGGATACACTCCACCGGGCTTTTTACCATCTCTATTTTAATGCATTTCAGCCGAACAGCATGATGGACAAACGCTCGCGAACCATTGAAGATCCGGATAGCCGTGTGCGCGACAGGATCTATCACTACGACGAAACGGAGATTGGATACCATAAAGTTGACCGGTTGAAACAGAATGGCCAAGAGCTCGACTATACGATCAAAGGAACTGTAATGGTCGTGGAGCTGGCTGAGCCGATCGCTCCCGGTGAAGAGACGGTTTTTGAAATGGAATTTAACGGACAGGTGCCGCTGCAGACTCGCCGCTCCGGCCGTGATAACTTGGAGGGAATTCGACTCTCGATGGCGCAGTGGTATCCAAAAATTGCGGCATATGATGAGAATGGCTGGCATCCAACCCCGTATATCGGTCGTGAGTTCTACGCTCCGTTTGGCACGTTTGATGTGACGATTCATATCGACAAAGATTATGTAGTTGCGGCGGGATCAATCCTGCAGAATCCGGAGGAAGTTGGGTACGGATATGAATCACCCGACATGCAGGTAAATCGTCCCGATGGAGATAAATTGAGCTGGAATTTCCGATCAGAAAATGTTCACGATTTTATGTGGGCAGCTGACCCCGATTACACACATGTAACAGCGCAAGTGCCGGGCGGGCCGCTGCTGAGATTTTTCTATCAAACCGATCCGGTTGCAATTAATGCCGATGATGATGAACAGGCTCAGCTCTTGGAAAACTGGGAGAATCTGCCTGAATATACGATCAAGGCCTTTGAGTATATGAACGAAAATTACGGAGAGTATCCGTATGATGAGTATATCGTGATTCAGGGTGGTGACGGCGGCATGGAGTACACCATGGGAACGTTGATTACCGGAAACCGGAGTTTTGAAAGCCTGCTGGGCGTTACCGTGCACGAATTGATTCACGCATGGTATGAAGGCGTAATTGCCACCGATGAGACTACGGAGCAGTGGATTGATGAGGGTTTTACGGTGTATCTTTCCGCATTTACGATGAATGAAATTCTGGACCGTGGTGAAGATGACCCGATGCTCTCGAGGTATAACGGTTACTACCGGGTTGTAAATGCGGGCATCGAAGAGCCGATGCATATTCATGCGGATCACTACGTAACGAATACGGCGTATGGAATGGCCTCCTATACAAAGGGAGCGATATTTTTGCATCAGCTGGGATATGTTGTAGGTGAGGATGTGTTAAAAAGAAGCCTGAACCGATTTTA
>SKWF01000199.1 GCA_007129085.1 Balneolaceae bacterium
CTTCCTTCAATATAGCTATTGCTCCACCAACGCTCACACACATTACATCATTGGGAGACCCCGCATCTCCGCTTACGCTGCGTGCGGGGTGACATTTGAGCAGATCTCCAACTCCTAACAACGCTTGCAACATTTAGGGCATTTAGAGACCCTCCTCTCATTTTTACTATGGCCACACTTGCCATGGAATTCTTGACAGGATTAGTACCAAGCCCAGCGTGTAAAATATAATCACGGTTTTAAAGCGGCTGATATCATCCCCGGGTTTTTTAGCTTTTATGTAGCCTACTGAGATTAACACAATTCCGAGAATCATCATAATAGGATGTTCCAGGGCGTACAGACGAGCCATTGTGTCTCCCATCATTTCACCTGAAAAGTTAGAAATACCGAGTGGTGAAATGAAGTAGAGAATCAAACCGACAAGCAGCTGAAGATGTGATGCGATGAACCCAATGAGGGCAACTTTACGAACTTTTTCAGTAAATGCGCTTTTCTTTACAAATTTAAAGATGACAAAACCCAGCGAAAAAATCAGTGCGGCAAGTAAAATATAGGCTAAAAATGAGTGTAGGTGTTGCAGGCCGGTGTACATAAGAAAATGGATTAGACGATGATTGCAATTTTGCTATGGAAATTTCATCTCTAATATCTTGGTTCCGAACACCTAATACAAATAAAAGGCGCATCGATATTAGCTCGAATCGGGAATTTTTAAAAGAGCAATTGTTTGAATTTCAATCTTATACAATCCGATTGGGATCGCTGTAATCTGGTATCTCTCCCCTGTAGCCGAAAATTCGCTTTACCCATTTCACCATCGTTTCTGATTGGTTCCGAATATACCACTGGTCAGCCGCACGTCGAGCGCCTAAACCATAACTTGGATAGGGATGGATCGTATCGGCGAAATCGCGCAGGCTTACGCCATTTCTCATCGCCAGTGCGTATTGCGAAATCATCTCTCCGGCATGAGCTCCCAAAATTGAGGCTCCCAAAATTTTACCGCTCCACTTTTTCGCATAGACTTTAATCAACCCGGTGGTTTCTCCATCCGTAATGGCGCGATCAATCTTTGAAAAAGGAAACCTGTACACTTCAAACGTTACGCCCTGTTCTCTCAATTTTTTTTCTGTGGCTCCAATATGTCCCAGTTCCGGCTCGGTGTAGGTAACCCACGGTACATGCTTTTTATCAATTTTCATCGGCACTTTTATCAGCGCATTGCTGGTAGCAACCTTCGCCATGTGCTCACTCATATGGGTGAATTGGTATCTGCCTGTTACATCCCCAATAGCATAAATATGCCGCTTGTTGGTCCGGCACTTATCATTCACTCTGATTCCAGCCTTCTCTGTCTCCACACCTGCAGCGTTAAGATTCAGGGATTCAATATTGGCACGCCGGCCTGTTGCAAAAAGTACCGATGCCCCGGATACCGTAACCTCTTCACCATCCTTCTCAATTAGCACCTCAATTTTTTCGCCTGATTTTTTCACCCCTTTCACTCCGGAGTTGAGATGGTAAATGACTCCCTCCTCTTCGAGTTTCTCCTTTAGAATGGTTGTGAGCTCGGGATCATCATTCATCAATATTCCCGGAGCCATATCAATTACCTCAACTTTTGTTCCCAGTCTGTTAAATGCCTGCGCCATTTCAGTACCTATCGGTCCGGCTCCAACAATTACCAATTTCTGTGGCAGATCATCCACCTCAAACAAAGATTCATTCGTTAAATAGTCGATCTCACTAATCCCATCCACAGGTGGAACAAACGCTTTTGCACCCGTACAGATAAAAATATACTTCCCGGTAATTTCTCTCTCTACTCCGGTTTGATCGGTGATTTTCACGGTATGTTCATCTACAAATTGTGCTGAACCATTCACCACCTCTATTCCCATCTCTTCAAAAATCTCCGGGCGGTCAGCATCTTCATACACCTCTTTGCGCACTTCATCGATATGCTTCATGACGGCTGACGGATTAAATTCAACCTGTTCCCCCATCAACCCGAATTTTTCGGCCTCTTTGGCATTGTGCATTACAGACGCTGCCTTTATAAGAGTTTTACTCGGCACACATCCGGTCCAGGTGCAGTCTCCCCCAAGCCGATCTTCTTCGATCATTACCGTTTTTGCACCAAAGTTCGCAGAAATACCGGCTGTTGTAAGTCCTGCCGCTCCTCCCCCAATTACAATCGAATCATATTCAAATTTACTCATCATCGATCACCGATTTTTCTTTAATTCGTTTTTGAACATTATTGTAGGTCGACCACGCACCATATACCAACATTGCAACCACTACACCATAGACCCACCACGGAACATCTTGTCCCGCAATCATTAAATAAAGATACGCCGAAACAAAGAAAAACGAGGCGCTTAGTGTTGGATAGACAATTGAAATTCCTTTTTTATAATTTCGCACAAGCCAGGCAATGGATGCTGTAAAAAATGGAATGGCCCCTACATAAATCACCCCAAACAGAATTGGGTTTACCCCATACTGCTGCCCAAGACTCATAAACCATTGATACAGTTGCTCAATCCATTCCATAATTTCTGAAGATGTTAATCTATTTAACCAAAAGCATTTTGGTATTTTTAACGCACAGTAATATTGCCTGAGATTTGCCGGAAACCATCACACATTCGTAACAATTCTCAATCAAATAAATGGGGGAACCATTCGTTTATAATGGTGTAGAATTTTACAAGATTTTATTTTGTATCTGAAATCTTAAGATCTTATCGTTAGTATGTTATTGAAATAAACCACTCGTTGAATTGATTAAACCCAAAAAACACATATCGTTTCTACTTACGCTGCTCATTGCAGTCGGTATGGCTTTCTCTTTGGGTCATTTTCATAATGATAGCCATACTCACGTAGATGGCATTGAGTATCAGTTTACTCAAGATATCAACGAGTGTATAATTTGTGCCTCTCATTTTAAAACAAGTCCGGATGCAAACTTGCACGCCGGCATGATCCTCTTTTCAGAAGAATTTCTTTTTGTCCATTCTGAAATCATAATTGTTGATCCCCTCAACAATATCCATGATGGACGCGCTCCTCCTCTTTTTGGTTAATAGTTAACCACCTAATTCAAATCAATTCTGCTGCAACTACTGTAGAAGAATTCTCTCGTATACAGGGACCAATCCGTTTCTGCGAGAACGTACTACAACAGATTTATCACTAATCATAAATCCTTAACCTCAATAAACATATACCTTTATGTCTTATACAAAACAAACATTAAGCTACTTTGCGGCCCTTTTGGTTGCACTTTTATTTACGACACAAGCCTGCGACACCACCAGCGTTGATGATCACGATGATCATGCAGATGCGGTAGGATTCGTTATAGAGCAAAATAATGCCGAAATCCTTCGGTTTGAAAATAACCAGACAACCTGGAACCCCGATGGTGCCTGGGATGAGTATTACCGAGATGGTATCGATGCTATCGTTATTTCACCCGATGTGATTGAATTAAGCGAAGCCAATCCACGTGGAATGACTCCTTCCGTAACACTTCGATGGATTGACTCGGACGGAGAAGTATTTGACCTTCCCGATGACGAAACCGGAGAATTTAGCCTGAGCTGGGAGTGGGAAAAGCCAAATACCCTCACCGGCGATTGCGTTGAACAAGAAGATGGAAGAGAAGAAGAGCGCGAAGATGTAGACGCACTCGATGATATCCGTCCGGCTAACTTAGAGCAGCATGGCAGTGATGGTTTGTGGGGATTCCACTTTCGAGCCGATCATGCCGGTGAAGACAGAGTCCGGTTCAGCTTAATCCACGAAGACCATGCCGATTTTACCTCCGGCTGGATTGATGTTTATGTTCCACACGACGAACATTCGCTAATTGATGAAAATGGAATTTACATGCACGAAAGAAGTAAGTGCAGAGTTGATCGTCCATAATTCATAAAACTAATTCAATCCATGCTGTAATACCTTTTTACAGCATGGTGTTGAATTATTGCTGATTATCTAATTTCCTATAAAAGGTTCTCAATAAATAATTGAAATTTATGGAAGGTTTTCATCCTTCCTGCATTCTAGTATCTCATGCAAAAAAAAGTTCTACTGCTTTTCATTACTTTTTTATTACTCTATTTCCCCCTCTTTGCAGCAAATGTAAACGATGAAAGTTCAGGTACTTTAAAAGGAATTGTTGTTGATGTAGAAGATGGTGAGCCCATCTCCTATGCGTATATCCACCTTGAGCAGATTAATCGCTCAACTACAACTGACAGAGACGGGCTTTTTGAGTTACGAAATATACCTACCGGTACCTATGACGTAAGTATTCACCGAATTGGATATAGTTCACTTACCCGCCGAATTGAAATTGATGATGATGAAACCACGGAGCTCTCATTTCAGCTGACTCCCACCGTACTTTCAGGTGAAAGTGTTGAAGTTGTTGCCGATGCAGAAGAGACGATGGGAGCAAATTTGGAGCACGCCTCACTAAAAATAAGCGGTGAACAGCTCCGCAGAGATTTAGATGTTACGTTATCGAGCACCCTGAATAATCAAGCCGGATTTTCGGAACGCAGTATGGGAGCGGCACCGGGACGGCCTGTAATGCGTGGACTGGGTGATGAACGTGTGCTGATCCTCGAAGATGGCGGGCGAACCGGTGATGTATCGTGGACCTCCGCAGATCATGCCGTGAGTGTTGACCCATCATCTGCCGATGAAATTGAAATTGCACGTGGTCCTGCGGCACTCGAACACGGCTCGGGTGCCATTGGCGGCGTAATAAATGTGGTGAGCAACAAAATCCCCACAAGCATACCCACACGTACCACTGGCAATGTGTCTCTGCAAGGGGCAAGTGTAAACAACGGTTTGATGGGATCTGCATCCACGAAAGTGCCCTATAACAATTTAGTGCTAAATTTAGATCTCAGTGGCAGAATCGGTCAGGATTACAAAACCCCTGTCGGTTCACTCACCAATACCTACATTCGTACAGCAGACAACGGCTTTGGCCTCGGCTACATCAGGCCCTGGGGATATACCGGACTTTCCGGATCGATTTACTACAGCGAATATGGCATTCCACCTGATCCTGATGGCGGTCACCCCGAAGGTGTAGATATAGAGATGGTTAAATATCAAACCGAAGGACGAGCCGAAGTTGTACTCAATAACTCTATTTTCAACCTTCTTGAAGCCCGAGCATCATTCATTCGCTACCATCACGTGGAGATTGAATCGAGCGGTGCTGTCGGCACGCAGTACGATATGGATACCTCAACAGGCTCCGTAAAGCTGCGCAACAAAGGCTGGGGATTTTTCGATGAGGGGGTTCTAGGATTTTGGGGCGAATATGTTGACTACTCCGTTTTTGGTTCCCGTACACCAAATTCCAATTCATTAAGCGGTGCTGTTTTTGCCATACAAGAAGCGGATATCGGCAACCTTCATCTCGAAACCGGTTTGCGATTAAATCACTTTGCAGCCGCACCCGAATTCAATCGGCCCAACTCTTATATCGGTAACGTACGAGAGCGAAACTTTACGGGACTCGAATCATCACTCACAGCAATATATAATTTTGGTGGTGGTTTTCACCTTGGATCTACTCTGATGCACTCCTGGCGATCGCCCACTCTTGAGGAACTCTATTCTGAAGGCCCGCACCTCGCAGCCTTCGCCTTTGAAGTAGGAAATCCCGATCTGGATGCCGAACGAGGACTGGGAAGCGAAATTTTTGCGCGATATAACACAAGCCGTGCATCTGTAGAATTTGCCACCTATTATAATCACTTTCCAAATTATCTGTATGCACAAGATACAGGCCGGCCAAGTATTCCCCGCGCTGATTTGAACGAGTTTCAATATATCGGAACGGAAGCCACTATGTACGGAGCTGAGTTTTCATCCGAGATACAGATGTTCAATAATTTTACAGTCGATGGAAATGTTTCGTTTACCATTGGCGACCGCGTTGTTCCACAAGATGAACAAGACCAAACAGGTTTAACCGTCTCCGAACAACCCCTGCCGATGATGCCGCCGTTAAAAGGAAATTTAGGCTTGAGGTATACAAACAGTGGTCTTACACTGGGTACCAGAGTGCGTGCAGCAGCATCACAAACCAGACTGGGAGAAATTGAGACGCCAACGGATGGATACACAGTATTCGACCTGAATGCACAATATCGATTCGATTGGGCCGGTTCACTCCACACGGTTTCTCTGAATGCGCTGAATATTTTTAATGAAGAGTATTACAATCACCTTTCAAGGGTAAAAGATATTTTTCCGGAGCCGGGCCGTAATGTCAGTCTGTTGTATAGAGTCTATTTTTAAATCATTTCCGAATTGGTGTAACCCCGGATTGAAAAGTTCAGATTCAATCCGGGAGGCACTAAATTGCCGCAGATTAGATTTGTCACTCCTCGCAGATAAGCCGTATCATCGAAAGCTTATAATGAACTTTTTTACTGATGATCGCATTGCTCGTTCATCAGGCTAATGTAATATTTACGTGTGACACAACCAGACGGCACACCACTGCTAAAAGACAAAAATCTGCACATTATATTCGGTATCACCCTCAGTGCTGTGATGGGTGTATCAAGTATCGCCCCTGCCCTGCCAACCATTTCCAGAGCACTTGATGTCTCCACCCAGGAGATCGGCCTGTTGATTACGGTGTTTACACTACCGGGCATTTTTTTAACCCCTGTTTTTGGAGTATTCGCTGATCGTCTGGGACGAAAACGAATTCTGATTCCATCCCTGCTGATTTTTGGAGTTGCCGGAATCCTCTGTGGATTAAGCACAAGTTTCACTCAGCTTTTATGGCTCCGTTTTTTACAGGGTGTGGGTGCCGCTGCACTGGGAACGCTGAATGTTACCCTTATTGGTGATCTCTACACCGGCAACGACCGTGCCACAGCTATGGGGTGGAATGGTGGTGTTTTAAGCCTTGGAACGGCCGTCTACCCGGCCATTGGTGGTGCATTGGCCATTCTGGGGTGGCACTACCCCTTCTTTTTAAGTGCCCTGGCCATTCCTGTCGGACTCTATGCTGCCGTTGCGCTCGATCCGATTCCTCTTAAAAACGGAATGAAACTGAGTACCTATTTCTCAAAAATTTCCGAGGCACTAAAAAGCAAAAAAGTCATCGGCCTGCTGATGTCTGCCTTCCTCACA
>SKWF01000231.1 GCA_007129085.1 Balneolaceae bacterium
GGGGCGAACCGGCTCGTGCCCCAATGCATACTCTGTTGATTGCACCCAGTGAGGCGAAATATATGATTTGATGTTACCGAAAAACTCCATCACCGAAATCCACTCTCACGCTCAACATACCTAATCAATTCATTGAGATGGCGCTGTTGCATCAAGACCATCCAGATATTCAATAGAAAAACACCAAAAATGGCGTAATAAAAGTAGCGGTGGAGTGTGGCAGCATCATTTAGGAAGATGTAGGTAAAGAAAAGAATAATCACCACATTCACTGCAAAATGAATCCACTTATTGCGCAGTTTTTTTTGCAAAATCGGTAGTTGTTCCTCCGGTGGAAGATCGGCATCATCTTGTAGATATACCTTTGCATACCGTCTGTAACGATGCTCGTCTTGATCGGGATTTATAGCCATGAATTCGTTTAATTCTGTGCTTTAATAACCCGACGAATCGCTTTGTTGATCAAACTATCGAAGGTATCTTGCTTGGAAAATTCGTGGTAGATGAGATAGACACCCATCATACTCGAAATACTGCCCACAAGGCTTAAAACAGCCGATAACCATAGCGGCTGCAGAAGTCCCAAGATTGATATACCAACCAGCATCAACCCAACTAAAACCTGAAGTGTTCCGGATAGCAGAGGGACCAAAATCCCACTCTGTAACCAAACAAGACTCTTTCCTAGAAGAGATTTCCTGTATCTTCTCTGTTCAGCTGATTTTGCGCTGTCGACGTTTGAAAATTTTTCTTTTGGATCGTCGATCATGATTGTACTTTCTAATGTGATATTTGAGAACACACTTCTTCTATAATACACACTGAGATTTAATTTGCAAACCAATATGACTGCTCGTGGAAAACTTTAACAAATACATTTACGGAATCAAACCGGTTGAAGAGCAACTTCAATCCAATCCCAAGAACATCGATAAAATTTACGTTCGAAAAGGAATGGGCGGTCCAAACCTTTCTCATATATATCGGTTCGCTTCTGATAACCGAATTCCCGTTACCGAGGTTCCCGACAGCAAACTTACCGACCTGGTTGGAAAAGCAAATACTCAGGGCATTGTTGCCGGAATTTCGGAAATACCATATGTAGATTTTGAAGAGTGGCTCGAAGAGATTCAACCCGATAAAAACACCGCAATTCTGCTGCTCGATGAAATTGAGGACCCACACAATTTTGGTGCCATTTTACGCACGGCCGCAGCTGCAGGGATGGCCGCAGTAATTGTTCCGAAACATCGTCAGGCACCGGTAAATGCTACCGTTTATAAAACAAGCGCCGGAACAGCCGGTAAAATTCCAATCGTAAGAGCGGTAAACCTAAACCAAGCTATTTTACAGCTAAAGGATAACTCCTTCTGGATTGCCGGGCTCGATCAAAACTCCGAGTCCACCATTTGGAGCCAAACCTACGATGTGCCGATGGCATTTGTAATTGGTAACGAAGGGCGCGGCATGCGCCAGAAAACCGGCGAGCACTGCGACTTTCTGCTGTCACTGCCGATGAGCAACGATGTTGAGTCTCTGAATGCGTCCGTAAGTGCCGCGCTGGTTTCGTACGAATGGAGGCGGCAGCTCGAAGGACGAGATTAATAACATGAGTTCGATTCTTAAATAATAACATTAAAATTCCCCCTTAAAAAAGGGGGATAGGGGGATGTTCACTACATTTATGGAAAAACCGATGAACACCCCTCTAAATCTCCCCTTTTAGGGGAGACTTATACCGAATAAGTGAAATAGATTATTAATCGAACTCAGGTTAATAAATTAGGTACTGTTCTCGTTGCTGCATAAATGGATCGAGATCAAAATCTACCGTCATGGGATCTATGTCGCCGGAAAGAACTTCATCCACCTTTTCGGTACCGGTCAGCCGGTACATAAAGTCGTTTACTTCGGCTTGATTGGAGGCATCCATCAACGTTTTTAGAATTAAAAGCCCACTCCGAACGGGATCGTAATCTGTCGATTCCAGCTCTATCGATATTCCGTAACTCAATTCTCCTTCATGCTTGGGGCTCGTTGCCACGCCGGGAATCTCCTCCGGGGTAAATTCTGCCGGGGTGATTGTAGCGTATTCAACTTTCCTGTTCAGATCTGCAATCTGTTCATCCGTAAGTTCAGTTCCCGGTGATCCAAGCGTTAAAAATGGGTCCGAGGTCCCTCTCCCTTCCGAGAGCGTTGTCCCCTCAATCAGGCAGGTGCCCAAGTAGACATATGCATGCTCAAACGTTGGCAGGTTGGGCGATGGTGCCACCCACTCCAGACCGGTTTCCGGCCATTTCATTTCACGGCCCCAGCCATTCATCTCAATTACTTTCAGCTCCGGCTCTGAATCTGATTCTATATCGAGCCAGTTTTCTCCAACCATCATTTTCGCCAGTTCACCAAGCGTCATTCCATGCGCTGCGGGAATTTCGTATGGCCCTACAAATGATTTATGTTCTTCTTCCATCATCCATCCGCTAACATACTCCCCTCCTATTGGATTGGGGCGATCGAGTACCCATACAGGTTTACCGGCATCTGCTGCAGCTTCCATCACCAGTCCCATAGTAGCGTGATAGGTATAGAATCGTGCGCCAACATCTTGCATATCAAACAATAGAATATCTACCTCATCAAGCATCTCTTCTGTCGGCTTTCTCGTCTCTCCATAGAGCGAAAATACGGGCAGTCCACTCTCCTGATCTACACCATCTTCAATAATATCACCGGCTCCCGCCTCGCCCCGAAAACCATGTTCCGGAGCATAAAGTGCCGTTAAATTAATCTCTTTCTCCAGTAAAATATCGAGCATATGTCGCTCTCCAATTCGTGCCGTTGGGTTCATCACAAGTCCAACCCGCTTGCCTTCGAGCTCATCCAAATAGTTTTCCACAAGGTTTTCTGCACCGGTTACAACACGTTCATATTCCGGCTCCTGTTGATCTGTATCACAAGAAATAAAAAATATGAGTGACAATATTGTAATAAAGGAGAGTTTCTTCATAGGCTATAAAAATTTCAGTCCTGCAAATTATTACAGGACTGAAATATTGGTTTGATTAAAATTAATCAGGCGTTATTCGCAACCACTTCTGACTCAGGGAAAAAGTAAGCTGCCTCAATTTTTCCATTTTCAACAGAGTCTGATCCGTGTACGATATTTTCGCCAATGCTATCGGCAAAATCGGCACGAATAGTTCCTTCTTCTGCTTCATCAGGATTTGTTGCACCGATAAAAGTTCGGAAATCTTCAATCGCATTCTCTTTTTCAAGAATCATCGGTACACAAGGACCACTGCTCATAAATTCAACCAGATCATCAAAAAATGGCCGCTCTTTATGCACGGCATAAAAACCGCCGGCGGTGTCTTTGGTTAACCGTGTAAGCTTCATCGCTTTAATAGTAAACCCCGCTTCCTGAATACGTTTGGTTACTTCTCCAATAAGATTTTTTCGTACACAATCCGGTTTCAGGATTGTTAACGTTCTTTCTACTGCCATATCTAACTCAAGTTATATGTGTCAATTAACAATTTTTATGTAACATTTCTCTATTTCTACCATCTATAATAGTAGATCGTAGAAGATACAGGATCGCTCATAGAAACTCGACTCGGGGTACTTAAAAAAAATTGTTAGATGGACAATTATAGCTTTTCATACAGATGGCATTTTACCTCTTCGTCTACGCCGAGTAAACTTTGGCCCTATTTGTCGAATACAAATCAGCTGTTTAAAGATTTAGACCAACTGCCGATACAGCCGGCATCTGTATCTCATAATCTTCCTAAAGGACATCGCGAGCTAACCTACGATTTGATCCATAAATTGGATATTTGGGAAGAGGAGCCATACGAATGGGAAGCGCCCTATCATCTGAAATTTCGCAGAAATTATAAAAATGGGCCCTATAAAACCTTGCTTCTCGGTATTGATATTGCTGAAAAAGAGTATGGTTCAAAAGTAACGTTTCGCTTTTCGGGGGAAGCCAATGGTTTTTCAAGTCTGCTACGTATTAAAACCCACTTTACCGGATTTTTTAAACGGACTATAAAGCAGGTAATCCAGAAGTATGATAAAACCATTCAGAGCGGTAATCACAGCTCGTTGAAACGATCATTTTTTAGTTTCAGAAACAATTCTAAATGGGAAATTCTCACGAATGATCTTACTGAACTGAGTAACAAGCCATTCCTATCAAAACAGCTGATAAAAACACTCCGCAACGGCGATACACAGAGTTTGAAATCCATGAAGCCCACTGCTCTGTCGAAATTATGGGATCAGCCGCTGGCACAAACGCTCGAAATACTTTTTTATGCCGCAAAGTTAGACATCTTAAATTTTGAATGGGAAATCACCTGTCCAACATGTCGGCAAGTTGAACAGAAGAAAAATAAACTGCGTGAAATTACGGGGCCCCTGTTTTGCTCCTACTGCAAAAGCAATTTTGATATCGATTTTCATAACACCGTCCATCTTGTATTTCGGCCCAATCCGTTGGTGCGTAAACTCGACAAAAAAACATATTGTCACGCAAATCCTTCAAAAAGGCCTCATATTAAGTTGCATCAATATATCTATCCGGGTCAGCGACGATTTGTAAAATTAGATCTACCGCCGGGATCGTATAAACTTCAAAGCAATATTTCTGACAGCACTGTTTTTGCGGATGTTGAAGAGGGTGGGCTGGAATACGCTAAAATCTCGTTTAACAAAAATGACCACAGCCATCAAACCGTTACGCTCGGAACATCTCCCAATCTAATTATTCATAATCAAACCGAGGAGCGGATATTTGTAATTGCTGAAGATATGGATTGGAAGGAGTATTCCGTTTCAGCCTCAGAAGTTACATCCACACAGCTATTTAGAAATCTTTTCCCAGATGAAACATTGAGGCCCGAGCAGAAATTGAAATGCTCGGATCTTACCGTCATGTTTACCGATCTTTTGAATTCTGCATCGATCTATAATAGTGAAGGTGAGGAGAACGCCATTGGACAGGTGATTGACCATTTTGAAGTTCTGCGTCAGATTATTCTTGAGGAGCGCGGTGCCATAGTTAAAACAATTGGTGATGCCATTATGGCCATTTTTCAAAAGCCGGTGCATGCAGTACGGGCATTTCAAAAAGCGCAGTACCATTTTAATACCTCTACCGGCCAAAAGAATGCCATCCATTTAAAAGGCGGGATCCATATGGGAGACTGCGTTGCCGTTTCGCTGAATAACCGGATCGACTTTTTTGGAAATACCATTAATATTGCCTCCAGGCTTGTTGAAGAGGCAAAAAGTGAAGAGGTAGTTATTTCCGATAGTGCTCTCTCATCGAGAGAGTTGAGAGATTTGATTGATGATGAAGATAGCCGCCTCAAAGTTCATCAAACCGATGTTTCTCTGAAGGGGTATGAAAACGTACATTTCGAAGCAAAACGATTAGTCCTGCGAAATTCAACTCTCCGACTTGTTGTATAGAAACGCTTCCTCAAAATTTCGGCATTCTTCTCTCCCATTATTCTGCATTCACGCATTTGTTGGCTACATTATAGTCTACATTTCATAAAAATATAGCTGAATGAAACGAATAAAATCTCACCCCGATATTGCGTCGCACACCACAACCATGCCCAAAAAGAAAAAGATCGGCCTGGTAGCCCACGATTTTCGAAAAATGGATATGCTGGACTGGGCGGAATTCAATCGCGACGTGCTGAAAAATCATGAACTTTATGGCACGGGAACCACAGGCGGGTTGATATCCGAAAAACTGGATCTGCCCGTACACCGGTTTATGAGTGGTCCGTTGGGCGGTGACCTCCAGATCGGCGCCGCCATTGCCGAGGGAAACCTCGATATCCTGATCTTCTTTTGGGATCCTCTGCAGGCGCAGCCCCACGATGTAGATGTGAAGGCTCTATTGAGAATGAGTGTTGTTTACAATATCCCCCTCGCCTGCGACCGCGCCTCAGCCGATTTCCTGATTACTTCTCCCCTGATGGATGAAGAGTACGATCGATTTTTGGTTGATTACGGGAAGAGATTGAAGGATGAGGCTAAGTAATTATTTATTTCTGTCTCTCTCCCATTTTGAAGGATTATGAATGATGTAATTCCGGATGTGATGTAGTGCTTGGTCATTTCGGATGATGTTTTCGTAATAATTTCGTTGCCAAAAGCTATTACCCGTTTTATTGATGATGATATTTGCCTTTTTTGAAACGTTCATTTTATACCATCCGATAATTTTAGGCAATAACATTTGTCGACGGCGTTTACGGTATTCTTCGGAATCGAATTTCAAATCATCCTGTGGCTGCAATTTATGAATTGCAGCCACAGGATTTGATTCAATACCTATTATCCCATGAACGTGATTTGGCATCACCACAAACGCATCTAACGTAACGTTTTCAAATCGGCCCGGTATTTGATACCACCTTTCCCATGCAATTCGCCCCAACCTATTCAATCGCATTTCGCCATCCACAACATCCCCAAACAGAGGTCTACGGTCTTGAATGCATATGGTCACGAAATATTCTCCCGGCGATGAATAATCATAACTCTGCAGACGGATTGATCTGCGGGGTTTCTGCTTTTTCTCACGGTTCATGTTGTGATCTATTATTTTAATTACCCGCGCTATCCATTGTACGCCATAAGTACATGCAATTCATGAATTGCATGTACTTATGGGCGATACAGATGGCATTACAAGTAGTAGTTAATAATCCCTTCTACTTATATGAACCTCGAAAACCCATTTCCTTACACTTCTAAAAAATGGAACTTCATTCCCTATCTTTCCCCTTCATTAGTACATACCCTTTCATCAAACCGCAACCGTCATGAACCACCTTGAAACCGAAAAATCACCCTATCTTCAGCAGCATGTTCACAACCCCGTGGATTGGTACCCCTGGGGCGAAGAGGCGTTTGAAAAAGCAAAGAAGGAGAATAAACCGGTATTCCTCTCCATCGGCTATGCCACCTGTCACTGGTGCCATGTGATGGCACACGAAAGTTTCGAGGATGATGGTGTAGCAGAACTGATGAACCGGGCGTTTGTCAACATCAAGGTGGACCGCGAAGAGCGCCCCGATATCGACAACACCTACATGACCATCTGCCAGATGCTGACAGGACGAGGCGGCTGGCCCCTCAC
>SKWF01000270.1 GCA_007129085.1 Balneolaceae bacterium
AAAATTATAAGCGTAAGCAACAGACCAAGCTCAAGAAAAACAGTGTAATATTTTCTTAAGTCAGCTTCCGGTTTTTTTCTTTCAGTCATAATTGGTGAAATAGTTTAATGTGTGCGCAGTAAGTATACATTTTTTACTACTAAGTTTCCAACGAGTTCCGGTACCAAATTATTATTTTTTGTGATGATGGCTTGTCTTGAAGAATTTTATGTAATGCTGCTGTAAAATATTTAAAATAATTACTGCAAATAAGCTCCCAAAACCATTTGCAACCACATCAAATGGGTTTGGATGTCTTTCATAAGGAAGAAATCCCTGTGTGATTTCAATTGTTATGCCAAAAATTAAACCTGTAAAAAATACGATCCACAAACTCACAGGTTTTTTTTTGCGAATCATCCAGGAGAGGCCAAACATCAATGTCCATCCAAAAAACATTAAAAAGTGCCCAAGTTTATCGTATTGAAATACCGAATGCCCTTGAAAGTTGCTAGGTGGTGAGAGGGTTAGCGCAAGAGTAACAGCCGTACAGGATATAAATAGGATGTAGACAATGTATTCTCTCTTGATAAAAAACGTAAGAAATTTACCGATCATAATAGATGACCCGGTTCAAATATTTCACCATTCGGTTTTTGCTTAAATGCAAGGTAGCCCATAATTAATGCAGATAGTGTGGCGTCTGTAATGTCTCTTCTTACAGCTAACTTTGCTGCAATTGTTCCCGATAGAACATCACCAAAACCTGCACGTGCAAATATTTGGGTGTTATACTCAGAAATGTACGATTGGGTTTGATGATCTGTAAAAATGGTAGGAGCCCCCTTGGAAAGAATATTTACCCCTCGCTTTGATGCAATTTCCTTAACAATATTAAACCTTTGATAGTCATCACTGAATGATTGGTTACATGCATTCTTTAGTTCACCGGGGTGGGGTGTTAAAATCCACCTTTTCTGCTTTTTGCTGTCAATACCGGATAATTCTTTCCAGCTGTAAAGGGCATCTGCATCGATAACCGCAAATCCGGAAAACTTTCTGAGTAATTGTACAGTGAATTCAAGAGTTTCATCTTCTCTGCCAATCCCGGGGCCAATTACCAGGGGGCCCGGTTTATCAGAAATCTTGGCGAGAATACTTTCTACATGATCTGTTTTGAAATATGAATCACCTTCCGAGCCAACAGGTACTTTAATTATTTCCGGCAGGGCAACTTCATAAATAGGCAGAAGCTTTTTGGGAGTATAAAGAATTACGGCTCCCGCTCCGTTTTTCCAGGCACTTTTCGCCGCCATCATGGCCGCACCTGTAAGCCCCTCTGATCCTGCTACAATATGAACAGTGCCATCCTGATACTTATGATCTGCTTGCCGATTTGATTTGGGCAAATAACTCACCAGTTTCTCATTAATTAAAGTGGCTTCCTGGTTCATGTATCTCTTGGGAAAAGGTAGCTGAACGAAGTGAATGTCACCACTATGTGCAGGCCCCTCGTTTAGAAACAGCCCCAGCTTTTTGGTTCCGAATGTAATGGTGCATGTAGCTTTAACTGCTGTTCCCAATACATTTCCAGTATCGCAATGGATACCGGTTGGAATATCGAGGGAGTAGGTGGGTAGATTTAAATGATTGATTTGACTGACCATTTCATCATAAGGAGAGCGCAGTTCGCTGTTTACGCCTGTGCCAAGAAGTCCATCCACGATGTAATGGAAATGAGAGCCTTCAATTGAATCACCGGCATTTAGAAATGAGGTTCTTACTCCACTTTCATTCAAATTTTTTAGAAGCTGATGATTTTTTTGGGCATCCTCACTGAGATCATCATCCCCGGCAGCCCATATAATGGTAATGTTATGGTTCGCCTGATCGCTCAGATAACGGGCAACAACCAGGGCATCACCCGCATTGTTTCCCTTTCCGCAAAAAAAGAGGCCGTTTTTTTTATCCCCCTCATTTTCGCGAATGAATTGAGCCGCTCCCCGACCGGCGATCTCCATCAGCGTAAATCCGCCGATGCCAAAATCTTGGATTGTGTTATGATCGATCTCTCTGGATCTTTCTCGCCCAAAAAGGCGGAGGTCAGTCGGGATATCTTCGGTCCAATTCATAGGTGTCCATTAATAAGCTCTTGCAAATAGCACTTTTCGTTTCGACGGTTTTCCGGTAACCATGCATTCACCACTGTTGTTGTCGGGTTTCAATGGAATACATCGAATGGTCGCCTTTGTCTCTTCCTTAATTTGTTGCTCAGTCTTTTCAGACCCGTCCCAATGCGCATAGATAAATCCACCTTTTTCAATCTCTTTTTTGAACTCCTCGTAGCTGTCAACTGATCGAGTTCGGTCATCCATGCGCTTTTTGGCATTGTTAAACAGATCTTTCTGAATCGTTTGCAGCATTTCATCAATGCGTTCGGCAATTCCCTCTCTCGATACAATATTCTTCTCAAGAGTATCTCGCCGGGCCAGTTCGAGATTACTGTTTTCAACATCGCGGGGGCCAACGGCCAGTCGAATAGGGGTTCCCTGCACTTCATGCTCCGCAAATTTCCAGCCGGGTTTATAGTTATCGCGGTCATCCAGTTTAACGCTAATACCTTTGGCTTCAAGCTCTTTAATGACGGGCTCTGCATACTCTAATACTTCAGCTCGCTGTTCATCACTCCGGTAAATAGGAACTACCACAACTTGATTTGGCGCAAGCTTTGGAGGAATTACCAGGCCTTGATCATCAGAGTGAGTCATAATCAACCCACCAATTAATCGGGTTGATACGCCCCAGCTCGTGGCCCATACATGTTTATGCTCACCATCCTGATCCTGGAATTTTACATCGAAAGCTTTTGCAAAATTTTGACCAAGAAAATGGGACGTTCCGGCCTGGAGGGCTTTCCCATCCTGCATGAGTGACTCTATACAATAGGTATCAACCGCTCCGGCAAACCGTTCTGATTCTGTTTTTACGCCCGTAATTACCGGCATGGCCATATACTCTTCGGCAAATGTTCTGTAGACTTCAAGCATCTGTTCGGTCTCCTCGACCGCCTCTTCTTTTGTAGCGTGTGCGGTATGGCCTTCCTGCCACAGAAATTCCATCGTACGGAGAAACAGGCGGGTGCGCATCTCCCATCGGACAACATTGGCCCACTGGTTAATTTTAATCGGCAGGTCTCGGTATGATTGGATCCAGTTTTTGTAGGAGTCCCATATAATCGTTTCGGATGTTGGCCGAACAATCAGCTCTTCATCCAGTTTGGAATCAGGATCTACTTCAACGCCACCATCAACACTTTTGAGGCGGCTGTGTGTGACCACTGCGCACTCTTTAGCAAACCCTTCCACATGTTGCGCCTCTTTGGATAGAAAAGATTTTGGAATAAACAGGGGGAAGTAGGCATTTTCATGACCGGTATCTTTGAACATTTTGTCCAGTGCTGCCTTCATATTTTCCCATATTGCAAAGCCGTTAGGTCGAACAACCATGCATCCTCGCACGGGGGAGTGATCTGCCAGCTTCGCCTCTTTAACAACATCAATATACCATTGGGAATAATCTTGGTCTCTTTTAGTTATTTTCTTTGCCATCTGTTTTTTCTAAAACCTTATTTATGAATTGAATACAGGGAAAATACCCTAACATGCCGATAAGGTAAAGGATCAATTTGCAAGATCATGAAAAGAACAGAAAAAATTTGGGAAGAAGGTTTCACCATTCAATAAAAAAACCCTTATATTCATGATTCTGTGACAGAAACGATATGGTTCATCACAGATAAATTTATTGATACGAAATGTCGTGGTAGCTCAGGTGGTTAGAGCGTCGGATTCATAACCCGGAGGTCGGCGGTTCAAGTCCGCCCCACGATACAGAATAGCCTCAATTGGCACTAAGCCGGTTGGGGTTTTTTGTTTTTTAAACTATGAAAATGGGCGTCGGATTCTTATCCGCCGGCTGGCGGACGGCGGTTCAAGTCCGCCCCACGATACGATAAGCCCCAATTGGCGAGAAGCCGGTTGGGGCTTTTTTTGTTGCTACAATTTGATAATATATGTTGGAATATTTACCAATATAGATTATCTATTCAGTGATATATCCGGGCTGTGAAATTATATCTACATGGCATGCATTAAGTTAACTGATAAACAAAAAACATCTATTTTATGAATTCATTAAAGAGAGTGACCCCGGCAATTTTGCTGTTTATTTTTCTAACCGGTTGTGGTACGATAATTCATGGTACTACGGAACAAGTTGGAGTGACAAGCAGTCCTTCCGGAGCTACAGTAGAAATTGACAATACCAAAATAGGAGAAACTCCATTAACTCAAGAGTTATCAAGAAAAGACTCACATTCTGTAAAAGTCTCTATGGATGGATACGAATCGTATGAGATGATTATTAACAGAAATACATCTGGATGGGTTTGGGGAAATATTGTTTTTGGCGGCTTGATAGGGTTAGCAGTTGATGCGACAACAGGAGGGATGTATAAGCTGAATCCTAACGAGATAAATGCTCAACTTAAAGAATCCGGCAGAGCTGAATTTGCAGAAGGAGATTCCGATATCAATCTGTTTATAGAACTGACCGAAAGTGTTGATGATGACTGGGTGAAAATCGGACAGCTGGAAAGGCAAAAATGATTTCGCTATTTCAAATAAAAAGCCCAATCCATTGTAAATTTGGATTGGGCTTTTTTATGCCGGTAAAACCGGCTTTGCGTATAAAAAATTAGCAGTTCCCCGATCAAAGAGAACTGCTAAATATCATCTACAGACGGCTATTACCCCATTTGCAATTAGTAACATACTTTTATGATAGATCGTACGCAATAAGCAGAACTTCGTAATTTCTCTACGTATAAATACGTAATTGGCTCAAAGCAGGTTGCTCTCTTCAAGTGCGAACCGAACAAGACCGGCCGTATTTTTTATATCAAGCTTCTGCATAAGGTTACTTCTATGGGTCTCTACTGTTCTGGGGCTGATATAAAGCATGTCAGCAATTTCTGAACTGGTGTACCCATCCACAATAAGTCCCAGCACTTCTCTCTCTCGTTTTGTGATTTTTACCGGAGATTTCAGGTCGGTGCTTTTAGCTAAATCCACATACTTACTCACTATTAGTTTTGATACGGATGGGCTAAATGCTTTCTCTCCATTATAAACAGTTCTCACCGCACTCTTTAATTCTTTTGCGGAAACCTGCTTTGTAAAATATCCGCGAACTCCCGCTTTAATTGCTTGATTGAGGTGCGCTATTCCAACTGAATTTGAAAGCACAATTACAGCGGCATCCGGGTTGATGGAGGTGAGTTTTTCCATCAGCGAGTGAACATTTGTATCGGGTACGTTGGTGGAGATTATGCAGATGGAGTTGGGGTGGGATGGATATGCCTTAATTAATTCATCAGCATTGCGTACTGATTTCAGGACATTTGCAGAGTCCGATTTGTTGATGATAGATTCGATACCCAATCTGCTAATATCGAACTTATCGGCAATAAGAACGGGTATTGATTTCATAGTCACCTCTTTTATATGAGGGGAACCATTAATATACTTTATTTTTTTTAAATGAAAATTAGAATCCGGTTAAAAACCTGTTGAGGTCACTATATCATACATAATATAGATGATGATTAGTGATTTGAGTGACCAAAGCAGTGTTCGTAACCAATTTGTGGCTACAAGCTTGTCTACAGTTGCTTTATTATAGCCGCTGGAAATTTTACCATGAAGCGGAACCTGGATAAAAAATGTGGATGCCCAAATGAGCAGTACCAGTGCTGCCCCAATAATAAATTCAATTTGAAATGCGGATTCCTGCAGTGCAAGCCAAATAGAGCTCACCAGTTCAATCAACATGACGGGTACAACGATGTATGAAATTTGCATTTTGTGAGCTTGTTGATGCAGTGCGAAATTTTCACGATCTAACCGATGGAAAAATGGATAGTGCAGCACCTGTATAATCCATATCAATCCACACAGAAAAAGGGTGGAAGCAGCGTTGAGTATGAAAATTATTTCCATTGCGGTGGTTGTTTTAAGTGAGATTTCCCGGGTGAGATCGGGTGATTGAAAAGATGAATTTGAGTTAAGCGAATGGTTTACATATTGTTTATTTTGCGATTCTGTAAACGATAGGATAAAAATTAGAAAATTCAATAAACTTTTATGAGCTGGATTCGAACCCACACCTGTGGAGACGTAACGAAGAAGAACGAAGGCGAACATGTAATTTTAAATGGGTGGGTTTCCTCTCGGCGTGATTTAGGAGGCGTGATTTTTATTGATCTGCGTGACCGCTACGGAATTACGCAAGTTGTTTTTGATGAGTCTAATAAGGAGCTCCATGAACAGGCTGAAGAGCTCCGGTCGGAATATGTTATCGGGATTAAGGGAAAAGTACTTCTTCGGGATGAGGAGACCATCAACCCGAATATGAAAACCGGCGAAGTTGAAATTGAAGTAGATGAACTAAACATTTACTCTGAGGCAGAAACCCCGCCTTTTGAAATTAAAGATGGTATTGAAACAAATGAAGAGGTGCGGCTGAAATATCGTTATCTCGATTTGCGTCGTCAGGAGATACAGAAAAACTTGATGCTGCGCTCCGGGGTATATCATACCGTGCGTAGTTTTTATCACGAGCAGGATTTTGCAGAGGTTGAAACGCCCGTGTTGATGCGATCAACGCCCGAGGGGGCGCGTGATTACCTGGTTCCGAGCCGGGTAAATGCCGGGAAATTTTTTGCCCTTCCACAGAGCCCGCAAACCTATAAGCAGCTGCTGATGGTTTCGGGAATGGATCGCTATTTCCAGATTGTAAAATGTTTTCGGGATGAAGATTTGAGGGCGGATCGTCAGCCTGAGTTTACACAGATTGATGTTGAGATGTCGTTTGTGGATGAAGAGGTGATTTACGAAACGCACGAGCGGTTGATGGCGAATATCTGGAAGGAACATCTTGATGTAGATCTTGAACTCCCATTTCCCAGAATGACATACGAAGATGCGATGAAAACCTATGGATCGGATAAGCCCGATACCCGTTTTGGAATGGAGATTAAAGATCTGTCGCCGGTATTGGCGGAGTGCGGCTTTAAGATTTTTGAGTCGACCATCAAAAAAGGTGGAAATGTTGTAGCGATAAGCGTGC
>SKWF01000016.1 GCA_007129085.1 Balneolaceae bacterium
AGAGTCGCGGAATATATTTTGGAAGCTTTTTTTGTTCTGATTTAGGTCTGGATCAAATTCTGCGTCTTTGCGACATTGTGAGATAGGGTTCCACGCGGGGCCGCAGAGTCGCGGAATATATTTTGGAAGCTTTTTGTTCTGATTTAGGTCTGGATCAAATTCTGCGTCTTTGCGCCTCTGCGAGATATGATTGCACGCGAAGCCGCGGAATCGCGGAGGTAGGGTTCAGAAGCTGTGTGTAGTGTTGAGGTTAATATCCTCTTTTGCGTCTTTGCGCCTCTGTAAGTAAATGCAGATAACATAAAGGGTATAAAAAAAGGCACCCAATTCTCCTAAATGAACCAGGTGCCTTTACCTATCTTGATCTCTTTATAATAGCTTTAGAAGCGCATTCTTGCTCCGGCTGAGATTTGAATCTGACCAAATCCACCCAGCGTAAATTTAGGCTCTGCGTAGAGTCTGAAATCGCCAAGATCGTACTCAGCACCACCACCAACATTTAACCCTGTACTGCCACCTGATGATGATCCCCATGCTGAACTGTAGCTTATTTGAGCGTAACTGAGTCCTGCCAGGCCATAAACAATAAGGTCATCTTCATTTTTGACCATATAATGCCCGTCAATATTCAGTTCGTAAGCTGATACACCATCTTCGCTTACCAAGTAATAGGTTAACTTTCCTCCGGCCCTAATTTCATCGTTAATGGTATAATATCCATTTATATCAATGCCGGGCTCTGATCCGCCAAACACTCCAATATTTGTACCAAAGCTTAATCCAATTCCGCCGGTAATATCTTCTTCGACGGTAACCTGGGCCTGGGTTGATGTGTGAATTGCCAATGTGAAAGCGAACGCAATAATGAGTGATAGTAGTTTTTTCATAACTCGATTCTTATGTTAAATCTTCTGATTAATAATTTTCGATTGTGGTAATTAGCCGTATTCTTCGGCCTCTTACTTTTATAGCGTCAAAAAAAACTCAAAAAGCTCATTAATCTTAAAATTTTTTCAATTAATCGATGAGTTCCAGTCAAAAGTCCAATAAAGAGTCATCCGGAAGGGAAGATGCGTCAGAGAGTAGTCTCCAAGACGATAAGCTTGTAAAATCTGCCGTTAAAGGAGATCAGGAGGCATTTAAAAAGCTTGTCAACAAATATCAAAAGCCGCTCTATTTCCATGTACTCAAAATGGTGAAGGAGCATGAGCAGGTAGAAGATTTAATTCAGGAAGCATTTGTGAAGGCGTTTGATAATCTGGCCACCTATAATACAGACTACGCTTTTTCTACATGGCTCTATAGAATTACCACCAACCATACGATTGATTACCTCCGTAAAAAGAAACTGAAGACGACCTCTATTAACGATCCGGTTAAAACAAAGGAGGGCGAGATGCAGATAGAGCTTGGCGATAAACAAGCTGAAACAGATCGTGATATTATTCGCAGTCAGCGGCAAAAGATCATCCATCATGCCATAAATAACCTACCCGAAAAATATCGTGTAGTCATTCAGTTGCGGCATATTGAAGAGTTGAGTTACCAGGAGATTTCTGAACAGCTGGACTTTCCACTTGGAACGGTAAAGGCACATATATTTAGAGCACGAGAGATGCTGTACAAAGCTTTAAAAGACAAAAGAGGTCAGTTTTAAAATTAGATGACATTTTTGTAATCATAAATACGCATATCATATTGAGGGGATGATATTGCGACTAATCATTCTTTAACAAAAACGTAAAAATCATCAAGGTTTATCATGAAGTATTCTGTTACAAAACTATTTTCAGTATTAGTGTTTTTCGGTTTGATGGCAGCAGTAAGCTGCTCAGATTCCACATCCGTAGATCCGGGCGACCCACCGGAAATTCCGGAAACGACACCGGTAGAAATTGACCGATCCCTTTTTGAAGAATCAGATCCATCGGCGGAAGAGGAAAGTGCACTCTTTTATGAGGCAGAAGCCGTTGTCAATACCGCAAACTTCTCATTAACGATGATATCAGCAAGTGGTAACGCCTATTTGAATTTTATACAAAACCGGGAACCCACCTATGATGAGGGCGTTTGGGAATGGACCTTTTCCTCAGATAATTCCGATGACGATTTACAGGTACGTGTAACTGCTGAGCCGCTGAATGGTACAGTAGAGTGGAATATGTACGTATCCGGGTTTATATCAGGAGTGGGCGTTTCCGAAGAAGAGTATCTTTTTGCATCCGGAACCGTATCTGAAACTGGTGATAGTGGCACATGGAGTTATTTTTCTCCCGAATCTGAAACCGACCCGATTTATCTCTATGAGTGGGATATCTCCTCTGAAACGGAGTATAAAGTAACGGCAACATACGGCCATGAAGATGAACAGTTTTTCATAGAGTATATCAGGGAAGAGAATAATAACTGGCTGGAGTTCAAGGAAGGAGAGGAGTCAGGCTATGTGATTTTTTGGGACGCAGAAACCGGCGAAGGATTTCTTGATGATGGAGATGGTCAGAGATGTTGGGGAGCTGATTTTAGCGAAACGGAGTGTTAAACTTGAGTTGGTCTACAACCGCCCGTCGTTTTTAAAGTGTCATCCCGTACTCTGATGCGCTCATTTTTTGAACGCGCCAGCGCTCCGAGCCGCTCCTCTTTTATCCCACGAAGCGATAGCGTAGTGAAACGATTCCCATGAAATGAAATCTCCCAAAGTTTTTGACAGTAATAAGCTTTGATAGTGCAGAAGTCGGATCAACTGCGGGAGATCGCGTACTGAACTGAATTCAGCATAAACATCTACGCTTTGCTCCGACCGCGATGACAGAGGTGGGTTGTGGAGTTTCGATAATCTGGTAAATGTTTTTTCTGTAAAATAAGTCTCTAACCCTTTTTTTCGATATTTTGCTCGGCAAGTTTTGCGTTACGCGTAAACCAAGAGTGTTTGGCCCGGCGTACAGCACTTCCTTCAAATACCTTATCAAACTGATCGGGAGTTATTTCACTCCACTTGTTTCCGGGCGGCGTTAGAACTTTCTCTCTCGGTTTAAAGTCATCAAACGTTCCTTCCTTACTTTTCCGATTCCAGGGGCATACATCCTGACAAATATCACACCCAAACATCCATTCACCGAGTCCCTCTTGTTGATCCTCTGGAATTTTATCTTTCAGCTCAATGGTGAGATAGGAGATACACCGTTTGCTGTCGATCTTGTATGGCTCGTAAATAGCATCGGTAGGGCAGGCATCAATACAGCGGGTGCAGGTGCCGCAGTGGTCGCTGATGGGCGTGTCGTACACGAACGGCACATCAATAATCATCTCTCCAATCAGGAACCAGGAGCCGAGCTCTTTATTGAGCATATTCCCATTTTTCCCCATCCAGCCGAGGCCTGATCGATCCACCCACGCTTTGTCCATTACAGATGCTGAATCAACAAAAAACCGTCCGTTAATATCTCCTACAAGATTCCGGGTGTGAAAAAAGAGCTTCTTCAGTTTCGATTTAAACGTTTTATGGTAATCTCTGCCGCGAGCATACTTCGCTATTTTGGGTTGATCGGTTTGGAGATCGTGTATTTCGTTTTGCTCAAATTTATATCCCGCGATGACGCTAACCACACTTTTTGATCCGGGAACGAGTTTGGTGGGATCAACCCGCTTATCAAAATTTCTCTCCATCCAGTCCATTGTGCCGTGCCTCCCCTCATTGAGCCACTGCTCAAGCCGGTGAGCCTCCTTATCGAGAGGTTCTGCTTTTGAAAATCCGCAGGCATCAAATCCAAGCTGGTACGCTTTAGATCGAACCTTCATTGTAAGTGCGAGTGTGTCCATATGTGAAAAAAAGGCATAAAAAAATCGTGCAGCAAATTTATCACTGCACGATTATGAAAAATTGATTGCTTTGAAAAACTAAATCAATCAAAACCTGTCAGGTTTCAGTAAAACTACTAATTCAACTACCGTCATCGCGGGCTCTGACCCGCGATCTCCTTCATCTAAGATGGCTTGTGTCTCAAAAGCGTAGATAGCTTCCAAAGTTTTTGGAGACCTCTGCTCAAAGTGGAGATTTCGCTATCGCGTTCAAAAGATGAGCGCATCAAGTGCGGGATGACATTTTAGAAGTACATCTCCTAAAAAAGAATGTTGTTACTCTTTTACATCAATCAATTCCACTTCAAAAATGAGTACAGAGCCGGGACGAATAATGCTTCCGGGAGGAGGGTTGTTTCCATATCCGAGCTCACCGGGAATAAAGAATTCGTAAGTGGCACCTTCTCTCATCAGCTGAAGTCCTTCCGTCCATCCGGGGATAACCTGGTTAAGTGGAAATGTAGCGGTCTCATTTCGTTCGTAGGAGCTGTCGAACTCTTCGCCATCAATAAGTGTACCTCGGTAGTGCACTTCAACTTCTGATTCAGCTGTAGGCTGAACTCCGGTTCCTTCTTCAATAACTCGGTATTGAAGTCCTGATTCGGTGACTTCTACATCATCCCGCTGTGCATTTTCTTCTAAGAACTCGCGGCCCGATTCCTCTTCTACCATCGCCTCTTCCTGTTGGCGCATGGCCATATTTTGCTGCATTTCCTGCTGGTAGGTTTGCAGAACCAGCTGCATCTCTTGTTCGGTTAACTGTGACTCTTCCTGGTCGAGACCTTGGTGGAGTCCGGCAATAAAGCTATTGGTGCTGATCTCTTCAACGCCCTCATTAGCGAGGCTGCTGCCGTAAAAATATCCAAGGCTGTAACCTACGGAGTCAACTTGTGAGGTAAGATTGGCATCTCCCTGCTGTTGTGGAGTATCGCAAGCGGCCAGTACAAGCGCCGCGGAAAGTAGAATTAATACGTTACGTAACATAAAGTTCATCTGTTTTCAAAAGTTAATGGATAGAATCTATACGGTAAAAAAGGTACCGTTTTTAACGGCTATAAAAAATGGGAAATTCTGCGTCGGGTTATTAAACACGGGGAGCACAGGTAACGCAGACGTGAGATGTGAGACGTGAGAAGAACGTAACCCGAAGCTCCTGCTTCGGACTCACGGGTTTAAGGCAGTTGAAATATTAGAGAGTTCAAGCCCCAAAGCGGGCGTAATCAACATCATAGTGCAACGCACTATGTACTGGTATGCCACATTTATATGAAGCCCTGAAAGGGCGTAATCCTGAGGATAATTTTATAAAAACAGTGGGGATTATGTGAACAGATCATTGGTTAAACTACCGAGACTTAAATTAATGAATTCCTGCCAATTTAACCCCGGGCTACTAATATTCAGCCTCTACTATTGTGCCATATGCCGTGATGTGTTTTATTACAATACACACCCCCTAAATTTCACTGCGTGGGAATCGCTGCGCTCGGAGCGCTTACGCGTTCAAAAGATGAGCCTCTCAAGTTGAGCCTTTTTTTGCGAAATCCCGACCATTCGGGGAGGGGACTTTGAGCACGAGTCGTTGATGTGGATCAGCGCTTTTAAAATAAAACTTCATCACGTACTCAAATTTCTCGAATTCCAATCAAAGTTCCGTAATATCATCCCCTCAGATACTGAAACGAGTTCAGCACAAGGAGGGGACCGAGGGGTGTGTCGGAAAAGACAAGGCTTCTGATCTGGATTTTTTTACCGAAAAGGGATTTTGAAGTAGCGTAAGGCGAATTTGGTGTTTTATATTTGAACTTACACACCCCTCCCCACGATAAACGTGGGACTCTCCGCCGGCCGGCGGAGAGACTATTCTCAATCAAACCTCAGCGCCACTGAGTCACTGCGGTGATGAAATTTTTTATCCGATTCAATTCTTGCAATTAAACTTGTATATTAAAGGCTATCGAATTTTGATAAATATATAGTGCCGTTTACGCTGATTCCGGATCAAACAGATCAGCAGCATTCTGAAATGCAGTATGCACGATGAAATTTTAACGTAGTTGACACAATTGAAGTTTACAGAACTTAACCTAGACGAGTCCCTTTTAGCGGGATTAAAAGACCTGCAATTTTTCGAGCCAACCCCAATTCAAGAGCAAGCTATTCCGATTGTAACAGAGGGAAAAGACCTCATCGGAACCGCACAGACCGGAACCGGTAAAACAGGGGCGTTTGTAATTCCCATCATGCAGCGGGTATTAGAGAGTGAGCGTAAAGGGATAAAAGCCCTGATTTTAAGCCCAACGCGAGAACTTGCATCACAAATTGATGAACAGATTTTTGCAATTGGGTATCACGCCGGGATTACTTCAGCAACAGTCATTGGAGGGAGTGATTTCTCTCAACAAGCGAAAGCTCTGAAAGCAGGTGTAGATATTATTGTAGCAACACCGGGTCGCCTGATCGACCAGAATAAAGTGGTAAGTATCGACTTTTCCGACCTTGAGTACTTTGTACTTGATGAGGCAGACCGAATGCTCGATATGGGTTTTCTGCCAGATATGAAGAAGATTATCTCATGGATTCCGGAGAAGCGTCAGACACTTCTCTTTTCTGCTACCATGCCGAATGAGATTAAAAAACTGGCCGGGTCAATCATGAAAAACCCGGAAACCGTGGAGATTGAGCGGTCGAAGCCGAGTGCAAGTGTAGAGCAACGGGCGTACAGGCTGCGGAGTAATCAGAAAGTGGGTCTTGTTAAACAGATTTTCAATGATATAAAGTGGGACTCCTGCATTATCTTTACCTCTACCAAAAAAGGGACCGATGAACTGCAGCGCCTACTGAAACAGGAAGGAATTAAAGCAGCCAGTATTCACGGCGACCGTACACAAAAAGAGCGGAATGCCGCGCTGCAGAAGTTTAAAAACGGCGAAGTGCCCGTTATCGTAGCGACCGATGTATTGGCACGGGGGATCGATATTAAGGAGGTTTCCATCATCCTGAATTACGATGTGCCGAATAATACGGATGATTATATCCATCGTATTGGCCGTACTGGACGGTATGACAAGAGCGGTATCGCCATTACGTTTGTAAGCAAGCGCGACAGCCGGAAGTTTAAGGATATTGAGAAAATTAAAGGGAATAAGATTAAAACGATTGATCTTCCCAATAACTTCGATGAGAGTTCTGATTTCTCCTGGAGCGAAGATTTTAAAGGTGGCTCATCTCAAAAGTCCGGTAAGAAAAAAGCGAAGTCTTCTGATGATAAAAAACAGTCGCGAGACA
>SKWF01000164.1 GCA_007129085.1 Balneolaceae bacterium
AAAGATGGAGAAACTCCACCTGAACTCCCCGACCAGTTTCGATGGAGCATTTATGAACGATATTCTGAGCTTTATGAAGTGTTGACGGGCAATAGTTTTGAACCGAAGCCGGTTCAAAAATTTGATGATACACTGGAACAGATTTTTTCCCAATATCTGTAGAAATGCTCTTTCGAAACCGTTTTTAGGCAACACGTTTGAGAGCCAGAAACACATTGTGGTAGGTAACTTCTACTTTTCCACCCTGACGCTCAGTCCAGTAATCATTCAACAGCTTAACCTGTTTTACGGATAGTGATTTCCCGCTATTGGAAACTGAGGTCCCGTTCCTTTTCATATGACGGTAAAAGGCGTAGAGATCATCGTAAGTCTCACGAGTTTGATCTTCGTAAAAATCGACCTGAAACGGTCCCATGGAGAGATGAATAATTAACTGTTCTGTTTCGGGAAATGAATTTGCTGTACAGGGAATACCGAGATCCAAACAGTATTTTCGCCACTCCGGAAAGGTATCTTCGCCGGGAAAAGCCATTAACATCAATCCGCCCGGTTTCAATGCGTACGAGAGCTTCTCAAGCGTCATGGCAGGCTGATGAAACCATTCCGCCACATAATTCCCGGTTATTAGTGCATACTTCTCTTCGGGCAGCTCATCTGCTTCAACATCTAACGTTTTAAATGTGATATTTTCGGGTTCCCCAATACGATTTTTACAAAATTCCACCATCTCTTCTGAAAGATCAGTTATCTCCATGGGGCGTTTGCCAAACAGGCGAACTAAGTGATCTGTAAAATAGCCCGTGCCGCAACCGATCTCTAATATTTCGCCGGGCGGAACAGAGTAGAGCCACGGATCTAACGAATTTGCAAGGCGATCTGCCGTCTCCTTTTGAATTGTAGAGTGTTCGTGATAATACTGCGGATCTGTTGAAAATGCCTTTTTAATATCGGCTCGATACTCTTTATACATCTACTTCTGTTCTGCTGCTTAATACGGATTTAATAATTTCGTAACAGGCACCGGGATTTGTAAATGGAAAAAGGTGCCCACTCTGTTTTAGCTCAAAATATTGACTGTAATATCGAAGTTCATGGTACATCTCTCGGGCCTGATGCCGGGATACAACATGATCATCTGTACCATGAAGAATCGTAATTTGTGGTACATCAAAAAACCTCTGACGTGGAAATTGATCTTCCAGAAAGAGATTCAAATCTTCAAGCAAGAGCTCATGATTTAGACTTTCCGGAACCTTTGGGTAACTGCCAGCCGGCTGAGATGCTTTTCTATAAAACTCCTCCAATACCTTCTTAGGAGTTTCAACAAATTGAGAAAGCATCTCTCGAAGCATCAACTTTGATCTATTCTGTTTAGAATTTTCAAACGGTTGATAATTCAAAAATCCGCCCATAATTACCAGGTGGTCTGCAGAATTTACCAGATCATCACTACACCAGTGCAACCCCAATGAATGGGTTAAAAGAACTTTAAGCTTGCCATTTTTTTCTGAAAACTCCGGAGAGTTAGGATCAGAAAAATAACCTCGATCAGATTTTTTAAACCTGTAATCCTCATCAAAATATTCAATTAGAGGGTTCCAAAACGAGGACGTCATCGCCCAACCGTGACAAGCTATTATTTCGGTGTTTGAACTATCCATGCAGCGAATTCTCCGGTAGTTACATTTAAAAAAATCGCGAAATAATGATTAGTCTTGCATGGATTCCGTGAGCTGCTCACGATCGGTTTGTGTCCATGTGGAATCTGCCTGAAATGTTCGCCCCATTGACTGGAATTGTCGTACAAAACGCCGTTTTGTAACGTTTGGAGCAAACTGTCCATACTCAATCATGAACAGTCTTTCAGTTTCAGGATCGTAATAGGTGAAGTTCACAAATGGTCCTCCCATAAAGTCACCTGTCATTCTCCAGGTACCGAGAGTTTCATACCCCTGAATTCGATCATCTCGCTGTACTTCACGGGTTTCAATATCTCTACGATACTCTGTCGTAACATACGATTCCTCTCGTTCACCACGAATATAGGTTTCCATAAGGGAATCACGCGTTGCATTGATCCATTCCTGATCTACAAAATCAAAACTCTCTACATTATCCTGAGTCCACGCCCACATCCATCTATTATTTTCGGGCAGATAACGCCGAAAGACTACAACATCTGTAGTGTCTACTGTTTGCACATAATCGTGCTGAATGCGAACCGACCACCCGCGATTTTCCCACAGTGAATCGGATTCCGCAACCTGTTCTCCCCTCCTAAAGATGTGCTCAAGGCGTCGTTCAAATTCAAGCTCTTTCAAATTATTGACTAGAGACTCCTCGGAATTACGAATTTTTCGGGCAAGTTCGGCATCATCAGTAGAAGAAAGGATCAATGACCATTGATCTCTCACCCAGCGATCCTCGAGAGGAAAAGCGAAGCTATCCCCATTACGCACTCGGTTTTCAACCTCCTCACTTAAAATACTTCGAATAAACCTGCTCACATTCGTTTCTTCATCAATAGGAGCTGCAAAAATTATATTTTTATGCTGGCGAATACGATCAAGTTGTTCGTTATTTCGAAAATCTCGAAATGTAAGTCTGTAACTCGGCTCACGACTCGGCAGTGTCGTAATCATCTTTCCAAATGTCTCCTCAATAGCCATAGCTGTTTCACTATTCCATTGGGTAGAATCCATAACGACAATCACCTCATCTACCTCACCAATTGATTTAGGCCGATAATCCCCCGAACAGGCCGATATTAAAAATAGAAGTGCAAGTGGCAGAATCAGTTGTGCAATTTTCATAATGAATAAGTTTTAAATTTTTACCGTCTCAAATAATACCAAATTTCAGCTCTTTAACAAATGAATAGAGTTTCTGTTTCCACCCTTTTTCAGGGTAATTAGCACGGATATTCTCTACCAGGGCACTTCCCACAATAAATCCATCAAGCTCCTTCGAGATCCGGAGAGCATCCTTGTGTGATTTAATTCCAAATCCTACCAACTTTGGATTTCGTGTAACATTATCATTCACTCTTTTAATAAAACGCTTAACCGACTCAGCTATTTCATCACCATCTCTTGCCCCTGTAACGCCCGTTACCGACACACAGTAAACAAACCCATCACTTCTCTCGTCAATAACCCTCATTCGCTCACTTGTGGTGTTTGGAGCTACCAGGTAAATTAACGAGAGATCATTTTTATCAGCTTCCTCGGCAATAATCGACGATTCTTCCAGTGGAGCATCCGGTATAATCAATCCATCTACCCCGGCTTGATGAGCGTCGCTACAAAATTTCTCAACTCCATACCGATACACAGGGTTGATGTAGCCCATCAAAATAATCGGTATCTCAGATGACTTCCGAATCTCCCGAACCATCTCAAAAATGCGAGACATCGTTATCCCATTTTCGATGGCGGTATTACTTGCAAACTGAATCGTTGGACCATCAGCGAGTGGGTCGCTGAACGGCATTCCCAACTCAATAATATCTGCGCCATTCTCCTCAAACCCTAACACTAAATCTACGGTAGATTCCAGGTCCGGATATCCCGATGAAAGGAAAAGTGACATGATTTTATCATTCGATTCCCTGTTTTCAAAAACGTTATTCAGCCGATTTTTTTGTGCTATCATGAAAAGTAATTTGCTATGGTTGTCATATCTTTATCGCCACGGCCGGAACAGTTTAGAACAACTACTTCATCCTTTTTTGTGCTCGGCATTAGTGTCTCGAGATGGGCCAATGCGTGTGCGGTTTCTATTGCCGGGATAATTCCCTCCAGCTCTGAAGTTCTCTTCACAGCAGCCATTGCATCATCGTCCGTCACACCGTGATAACTCACTCGTTTAATATCGTGCAGGTAGGCATGCTCCGGGCCAATACCGGGATAATCCAGCCCGGCACTGATTGAGTGCGCTAGCTGAATCTGCCCCTCATTGCTGTGCAGTAAATAGCTCAGTGATCCATGCAGAATACCCGGCGTACCGATGGTTAATGTAGCTGCGGTTTGATCCGTTTCAGATCCTAAACCTGCCGCCTCAATTCCGATCATTTTTACACTTTCATCATCTATAAACGGGTAGAAAAAGCCAATAGCATTCGAACCTCCACCCACACATGCCATAAGATAATCAGGAAGTCTCCCCTCTTTTTCTTGGAGTTGTCGTCGTGTTTCATCGCCAATAACCCTGTGGAAGTTCCGCGTCATCATCGGGTATGGATGAGGACCAACCACCGAACCGATAATGTAAAACGTATCCTCAACATTGGTTACCCAGTCGCGGATCGCCTCGTTGGTGGCATCTTTTAATGTTTTAGAGCCGCTGCTTACAGGCCGTACATCTGTGCCGAGAAGCTTCATTCGTTCCACATTCAGCTTTTGCCGCTCCATGTCCTCTGCACCCATATAAACGACGCACTCAAGACCAAACTTGGCACAGACCGTAGCTGTGGCCACACCATGTTGCCCCGCTCCCGTTTCGGCAATAATTCGCTTCTTGCCCATCTTTTTGGCCAACAGAATCTGGCCAATGGCATTGTTAATTTTATGAGCACCGGTATGGCAAAGATCTTCCCGCTTCAGATAAATTTTCGCTTTTCCGTAATGATCCGTCAACCGATCGGCAAACGTCAATTTGGTTGGGCGGCCTACATACTCCTGCAAAAGTGCATGATACTCTTTCTGAAATTCAGGATCACCCTGAGTTTCTTCATATGCTACTTCAAGTTCTTCAAGGGCCGGGATCAATATCTCCGGTACAAACTTTCCGCCATACTTTCCAAAATAGCCCTGCTTCGTTGGCGCTGTGTATTTCATAGCTTTTACATCTAAAATTCGAAATTGAGTGCAGTAAATAATTTTCGGAGGGTGTACAAAACCCGATTATTCTTCGACTTCATTCATCGCGTTGCTCTTCATTGTACTCAGAATGACGTTTATCGTCACATTGAGTGCACACCGAGTGATAGCAAGGTGGAAGTCGAAATGTTATAACTAAGGTTTCGCAAAACCTCCTTTCTTACTGTTTAGTACTCAATAGTGTTTTCTGTTACAATTCCTGTTCTTCCCAAATATCCCGCATCTCATCAAAAAACCGTTCTACTTTATCAAAATCCTTGAGTCCGGGTGACTCTTCCAGCCCGCTCGACAGATCGACCGCATAAGGCTGAACGGTTTTGATGGCATCCCCTACATTTTCGGGATTCAATCCACCGGATAGAAAAAACGGTTTGATCTCTGCAATTTCCGAAAGCACAGACCAATCAAACGACTTGCCTGTACCACCCCACTTTCCGGATACTTTCGTATCAAACAGAAAATAGTCTGCCACCTCCACATAAGGCGTTACGGCTTGATGGAGTTCCTCAGGAGACGTGTTATCGTCAATATGGAAAGCTTTAATGATCGCTTTTTCGACCAGTTCGCAATATTCAACTGATTCATTGCCGTGAAGTTGTACAAAATCCAATCCAGTTTGACGCGCAATGGAATTCACGTCATCAAGCGGCTGATTTACGAATACCCCAACCTTTTCGGGACCCTCAAGCCAGTTAATAATGGCCCCTGCCTTGGCGGGATCGACATAACGAGGGCTTTTTTCATAAAAAATAAAGCCAATATAATCGGCCAGTGCACCGGAGACAAACCGGGCATCTTCCAGTGTCGTAATTCCACAAATTTTTACTTTCGATCGCTTCTCTGGTTCAGCAAACATATTCGATAAATTTTTTAGCTAATGGTCTAACTGCAATAAGACTTTGTAAAACAGAGTGATACTTCGACTACATTCGTCGCCCCGCTCCTCATTGCGCTCAGTATGACGTTAACCGTCACATTGAGCGCACACCGAGAGTAGTCGAGGTGGAAGTCGAAATGTACTGCATTAAGGTTTATCAAAACTACTACAAGTTACAGATTCTACCGCGCAAATAGTTAAACAGATTCAATCTTGGATTGTAATTCAGATTTCATGTCAGAAATGGCTTTTCCGGGCTTAGGCTGGCGCATAAAATGTTCGCCAATCAATGCTGAGTGGATTCCGTTTTCGTACAGGAACTTCAGATCTTCAGCACTGCTTATTCCACTTTCTGATACCCGTACTACTCCATCCGGAGCTTTTTTTAACAATTCTACTCCCCGGTGCAGATTCACTTCAAACTTGTTTAGGTCACGATTATTAACTCCCAAAATTTCCACTTCTTCCCAGTTTAGGCTGTCTACCTCTTCCTCGTGATAACACTCAACCAAAGCCTGGAGTCCAAATTCTTTTGTTGCCGCTAAAAGCTCTGATAGTTGATTTTTACTACAAATTGTGGCAATCAGTAAAACGGCATCAGCTCCATAAGCAGCTGCTTCTTTTACCTGATATGGATCTATAATAAAATCTTTTCGAAGCACCGGTACCGGGCTTGATGAACGAACAGTTTCTAAATGCTTTAAAGAGCCATGAAAAAACGGTTTGTTCGTAAGCACTGAAATAGCAGCGGCTCCGTGTTCACTATAATCTTTTGCTATATCAGCCGGGTTAAAATCGGTACGAATGATCCCTTTTGAGGGCGATCCTTTTTTTACCTCTGCAATGATCGAAACGGTATCGGGTTGATCCAGGGCTTCCGCAAATGATCGCCGATCCAACTCAAATCCGGAGAGCGTTTCAAGATCTGATAACGTAATGTTTCGCTTTTGTTTACGAAGATCATCTTTTGTTTTTTCTACAATCTGTTCTAAAATGTTTGACATCAGTTATTCAATGATTTAGATACATCAATAAATTGCTCCAGTTTCTCATTAGCTGCACCGGAATCGATACTCTCTGCCGCCATAGATTTTGCCTCTTCGAGCGACTTCGCCTTTTTAGTAGCGTAGATAGCAAATGCAGCGTTCAGCTCTACGATATCTCGCTGAGGTTGAGTTGACTTATTCGTTACAATATCCTTTAATATGCCGGCATTTTTCTTCGCATCTCCACCGAGGATATCTTCCAATTTTGCCTTTTTATAACCAAGGCTTTCAGGATCGAACCGCGAAGAGTGGCCACTCACATTTGATTTCAACTCAAAGATCTCCGTTTGGGAGGTGATGCTGATTT
>SKWF01000216.1 GCA_007129085.1 Balneolaceae bacterium
CTGCAGTTTGTAAATATGAAGTGATTGGGGGTAGATTTGAGATGTGAGATAAGAGACTTGAGGAAAACGCGTTCTGCGGATATTGCTGCAATTGATTAATCATTTACATATCCATCTTATTTACGGTACCTAGATGCCTTTCTAAAATCTCGCCTCTCACCTCTCAAATCTAATCTAAGGAACAGCTTGCTGCAGCCAGTTTTCGGGGTTTACGTTTTCGCTCCCTTCACGGATTAGGAAAAAGACTACCTCACCACGCATGGAATCTTCATCGCCGGAGAGGCCGATAACGTCCCCTTTCTGTATCACCTGATTTTTGCGGACAAATATGCTGCTCAGATTGCCGTAGGCGGTTTTGTAATGGCCGTGGTTTACAAGTACCACTTCGCCTAAATCTCGAAACGGCATGATTTCAAAAATATAGCCGTCATTCACTGCGCGAACGGTAGATTCTGCCGGAGCCGCGATATCCACGCCGGGATTATTGGTTCGGGTTCCCAGTACGGGATGAACACGCTCCCCAAATTTCTCGGTGATGGTGCCATTTTCAACGGGCCAGGGGAGTTCTCCTTTTTGGGCGGCAAACTCTTCTTCGTAGATGCTCAGCTCTTCATCACTAACCATACTCTCGCGCATAATGGGTGTGGAGTATCGCTCCTCTGCTGCGCGACGCTCATCATCATCTTCAATTTCACGGGCTTCAGCCAATCTCCTCTGCCGTTCACGTTCCGCTTCAACAAGTTCTTCCTCTTCTCGGATCAGCTCGTCGAGGGCACCATCAAGTTCATCGAGCTGACTCTGCCGCTCGGCCACCTGGTTCTGTAAGTTTTCTCGATCGCGCCGCAAGAGTTCAACATTTCGGCTCTGGAGATTTTCCTGTTGTTCCAGCTCAACTTTTTCTTCTTCAATGGAGACTATCGCCTCGCGATTTCGCTTCTGAGTCTCTTCCAGGTCTCGTTGAGATTCTTCAAGTTCCGCCTGGGCTGCTTCTATTTCATCAGCCTGCTTCTGTCGATGTTGATCAAACCGGCTCAGGTAGTACGACCGTACCATCAGCTGGTTTAGTGATGTGGATGTTAAAACAAGTGCCAGCTCCGTTGTGCGCCCATGTTTATAGAGGTAGGTCAGCGTAGATTTATACTCTTCAATAAGCTGTTGAAGCTGCAACTCGAGCTCGTTGATGTTGGCCTGAACAACGCCAATTTCCTGTTCAATTTGTGACTGTTCCTGTTCCATCTGGCGGATCTTCTCCTCCTGGAGCGTAATCAGTCGGCGAAGCTCTTCGTACTGTTGATAAATCTCTTCGTACTGCTCGGTGGTATAACCGAGGCGCTGCCGGTAATTTTCAATTTGGCTTTCGAGGTTTTGAATTTGGCTCCGGGTATTGTTCTGCTGCTCTTTTAAATTGTTACGCCGATCCTCATAGTCCGATTGGGCAAACAGCGGAGCACTGAAAATCATCATCAAAAAAAGCAGTATGGGGAGTATCCGTAGAGTCATCGGCGATAAATGGGGATGTTATCCGGAATGTCGAGCGTTAGCGTTGGCAGGGTTTGATTGACCTCCAGGCGCTGTACCAGGAACGTTGCACGAGAATTTTCGTCACGGCTTAAAATGGTCATTTTTCGAGGTAGTTGAAAGTTGTCAATCGTACCGTACCCCTCGTATTCAATTCTTCTGTAGGGCACTGATTCTTGGTTTGATGATTGAAAAACCTCCTGAATCAACCCGTCCGATTTTGAAACGGTTACCAGCGCTTCATTTTGCAGAAGCACGATATAGGTGTCACCGCCATCAAAAATCTGGTCAATATCATCAGCGGAGAGAGTAAAGTTAAAGAGGTCCAGCATATTCAGCGAGGCGATCGACCCAACGCTGCTCCTGTCACTCTGTTCGATGGATACTTTTTCGGCGTAATTATCAACCCGGTTGTATATCAGCAGCGAGTCTTGATCAACCAAAATTTCACCGCCCCGAATTCCACCGCTTGTTCGAATTTCAATCAGGCTGGTGCTTCGGTTTGATTGGAATTCGAGCGTAACCCGTTCGCTGTTGCCCGGTTCGCTGATAATGGCACGCCCCGTTCCGTTGATGGTCGTAAGCTCAGTGGAATAATCCGGAATTAGGGAAAGCAGAGAGTCGTGGCTGATGTCTGCCAATTCGAGATCCTCGGTGGTTTCGGGAGCCACCGGCCTTGGCGTACTACAGGCGGTAACGAGGAGCACCATCAAACCGAAAAATATAAACAGGCGAAATAGAGTCACGATTGAGCCGATTGAATTCGTTCTTGTAAATAATCTCGTTCAGGATCTTCATCGAGGGCTTTTTGCCACCACTCTACAGCATCCTCGGGGCGATCGAGGGCCTCATAAACATCCCCCATGTGCTCAAAAACTTCTGCACTGGCATCGCCGGTATCGATAGAGCGTTGAATATATTCACGGGCCTGTTCGTACTCTTCAAGTTTGTAAAAGATCCAGCCCATGGTGTCTAAATATGCGGCATTTTCCGGCTCGTGAGATATCGCCTGCTCGGCCAGCTCTTTGGCATAATCGAGCCGTTCACCGCGAACCGACAAAAAGTAGGCGTAATTATTCATGGCGTTGTGGTTGTTGCGGTCGAGCCGCAGAGCGTGTTCGTAGGACTCAACTGCATCTTCCCAACGGTCGAGATCTTGTCGAACATCGCCGAGGGTACTGTGGATGACCGAACGTAAATTTCGATTTGCCGGAGCGAGTGTGGCATTTTCGAGCCATTCAACGGCCTTATCGGGTTGATCCTGCAGCATATACGAAGCCCCCGTAAAAAATTGGATGAGGGCATCATCCGGGGCGTGTTTGTTAGCATCCTCAGATATCTCAATTACATCGTCGTACGCCTCCATCGAAAAGAGTGTCTGCATACGTTGGCGCCAGGCGTCGGGTTCATCCGGCATGATTTCGTTCACCCGCTCCAGTTTCTCAAGGGCTTTTTCCATCTCATTTCTCTGCAGGAAAAATTCTGCAGCAAGCAGTTGTGCAGGGCCGTAATCGGGTTCACTTTCGCTGAATGCCAAAAGTACCTCTGTGGTTTGATCGGCAAGTTCTTGGTCGCCGGGATTTTGCTGATGCTGGGAATACATAAATCGAACCAGCTCCTGTTTTTGCGAGGGGTAAATCAGCGGATCTTCCAGCATGGAGACAAAAATATCCCCGAGGCTTTCCCAGTCAGATTGCTCCACAAATATTTCAGCCATCAGGATGAGCGTTTGCGGATCGCGAGCGTTACGTTCTCGGGCATCTTTCAGAATATTGAGGGCGCGCTCGGTTTCACCAAGCTGACGATAATACTGGCTGATGCTTCTTAGTGTTGAGAGGTTGTTGGGATTAATTTTCCGCATCTGCTCCAGCTCAACGAGCGCAGAATCTTGCATCTGCAGGGCGTTAAAATTCCTGAATTTTCGCAGGTGGAGCTCAAAACTGCCGCCCCTCCGTTCAATAATCTCGTTATACATTTGGTTTGATTCCAGCAACTCACCAAACCCAACGTAGGTATCTGCCAATTTATAGAGGATATCAACATCATCGGGGTGATACTCCAGGGCTCTTTTATATGCGTTGATGGCGGCCTCATCACGGCCGGATCGGTTATAGATATCGGCCAGTTTCATGTGGTACCACTTATTTTCGGGCACCAGATCTACGGCAGATTTCGCGTAATATGCCGCATTTGTGTAATCGCGTGTGGCGAGATATACATCAGCAAGAGCGTAATTAACGCCGGGATCGTCATGGAGGGTCAGGTGTGCCAGGATAAGATAGTCGAGCGCCTCCTCAAACTCCTCATTTTCAAAATGCATAATTCCGTCAATGTAAGCCTGTGTGGCTTTTGCATGATCTTCAGACATCGTCTGTGCCTGAAGGTTGATTCCTGTGGCAAAAAGCACCGGAATCATCATAAACAGAATAAGTAGGTTTTTCATAGGGTTTGGCATGGAGTCAACTAACGGAATATACGATCTTTATGGTATCCTTTGGCGCGGGATTTGTTTCAAAAAACCGGCAGTCACCCGATGGCTCTTCGCAGAACATTAAGCCGCCGAAACGCCTTTAGCATTCTCGAGCCGTACCAGCTGAACCACTCACCATTTACCAGAATCACGCTCGATCCCGACATAAACTGCTTTACCTCTTTGATATGCTTCTCTTTGAAAGGATACGGCTCGCTGCTCAGTAGAATAATTTGCGGTTTTTTAAGCGAGAGCTCCTGCAGAGAGGTATTGGGATAACGAACTTTATCGGCATATACATTTTCGAGATTCCAGTGGGAGAGAACGGAGTGGATATAGGTGTCGTGCCCGACGCTCATCCACGGTTTACGCCAGATAAAATATGCGGCCGTCAGTGTCGGCTCATCGGGTACATTTTCCATCTCTTTTTGAATGTCTGTTATCAGCTGCTTTGCGTTTTCCTGAACGCCACACGTCCACCCGATATCATGTATGGCAAACAACGCCTCGTTGATATTCGATATCTCCGTGACCATCACCTCGGTAAATTCCCGCAGCTCCTCCACATCTTCCTCGCGATTCTCCTCCTTGTTGGCGATCACCAAATCGGGCTCAATGGCTCTGATTTTATCAATCCGTGGATTTTTTGTCCCGCCAATTATTGGAACAGACTCCACCTCTTCTTCGGGATGAACGCAAAACCGGGTTCGTCCTTTTACAGAATCACCCAGGCCGAGATCAAAAAGCAGTTCCGTAAGAGAGGGGACGAGGCTTACAATTTTTTTATACGGCATAAATGGAATTTCTATATAAAGAATACGTGGAACTGCTAAAGATACACAATGAGCGGCTGATACTTAAAAACCTGAGTTCGATTCTTAAATAATGACATTAAAAGTCCCCTTAAAAAAGGGGGATTAGGGGGGTATTCACTACATTTATGGAAAAACTGATGAATATCCCACTAAATCTCTCCGCCGGCTGGCGGAAGACTTGATACCGAATAAATGAAATAGATTATTAATCGAACTCAGGTTAAAAGGGTCTGAAATTGAACGCACTAAAACTGTTTTAAAAACCGTACAGCCTGCGATGTGTAATGCCCGCCAAAGAGGTTTACGTGAACCAAAAGAGGATAGAGGTTGTAGATCTCTTTCCGGCCGTTAAAACCCGGCTCGAGTTTTGTGATTGATTCGTATCCGCTGTAAAAATCACTTGAAAAGCCTCCGAACATTTTTGAAAAAGCGAGATCCATCTCCGGGTGTCCGTAGTAGACGGCTGGGTCAATTAAGACTCCATTGCCGGATTCATCAAACAGGTAGTTTCCGCTCCAGAGATCCCCGTGCACCAGCGACGGTTTGCAGGGTGGAAGCAGATCATCCAGCTTTCTGGATAGCCGATCCCAATTTTTTAGAATGTCGCTATCCATTTTTCCCGAGTCTATGGCCATTTTTAGTTGCGGGTTGATGCGCTCCTCAGTAAAAAATGTTGACCAAGCATTATGCCTGTTATTACTCTGGGGCAGGCTGCCGATATAATTATCACTGTCCAATCCAAACGTTTCGGCGGCGGTTTGATGGAGTTTTGCGAGCTCCGCGCCAAATGCAAATGAGTCACCGTTGCGCCCCTCGGCGATGAACTCCATCAGCAAAAAGCCGGGGCGATTATCTGTAGGTCCTTCCGACGCTATTACCTCAGGAATCCGCAAGGTTGAGTCAGCCGAATCCAGGAGCTTCAACCCCTCGGCTTCTTTCTCAAAAAAATCATCCGGTGCGGATCTATTCAGTTTTAGAAAATAGTCAGCTTGATCTGTAGTGATTCTATACGCCTCATTAATACTGCCACCCGACACAGGAGCCGTGGAAACAATAGGTGAGTTTAAAATCTCTTCGAGCAGCGTTTTGATATTGGAAGTGAGCATGGGGTGGAAGGTTTTGATCAAATTCTAAGTTTCAAGCACCAAGCATCAAGCACCAAATCACAAATTCCAAAGTCTCAGGGTTTAGATGTAGAGGGTGAGATGTAGTTTCGAAACATTTGGAATTTGGTGCTTGTCATTTGGAATTTTCTCTAATTCAGTGGCTACAAACATCTTTATAAACTAAATAGATCATTAAAGAACCCTTGGTATTTGTCATTTGGAATTTCACCCCTCAATCTGTTTCTCAAGCTTATCAAGCAGGCCCTCACAGCTTCTGTATACGATATCGAAGACATGTTTAAATCCGTCTATTCCACCGTAGTAGGGATCGGGGACGGCTTTGGTTTCCGGCTGAGGATCGAACTCTCGCATGAGGAAAAGTTTACCTGAATACTCATCTCTTACATCCAGTTTTTGGAGGTTATCAAAGTTTTCGTGGTCCATCGCCAAAATAAGGTCGAACTCCCTTAGGTCTTCCGGCTCAAATTTTCGTGCACGCGATTTTAGCTCAATACCGTACTCATTTGCAGTTTTTTGGCTTTTGCTGTTGGCCCCTTCTCCTACGTGATAGGCTCCCGTGCCGGCCGAATCGATATAAAAATAGCCGTCGAGCCCCCGTTCATTCACGAGATGCTGAAAAACTCCCTCCGCTGTTGGGCTTCGGCAAATATTACCCAGGCATACAAAACAGAGTTTATAGGGATCTTCTTTGGTGATCGATTTATCGAAAGGCATGGACATAATGTGCAAAACTTAATTTAAAAGTAACTGAAAGAAGATTGAGAGGTTTTAATCCATATTCAAGCAGAAGTTCCGGATAAAAGTGTACGTACATCGTTATTAGACGATGTCTATCTGTAAATTAGATCAGTTCTAACCTGACTTTTTCCCGAGGTGCCTATATATTGGCGCTCTAATTAGCGAAGAGTGGAAAAATGAGCTTTAGTCAGTTATTTACATTCCATTCGTTTTCGTATATTTGGAACTTATTTTCAATTTCCTAAAAAAGAACGAATACGTTCTGTATGAGTAAAAAATTCGACGAAGTAAAACAGCTTGCATACCCAAAAGCTGAAGTAGAGATACTAAACTGGTGGAAAGAGAA